>JAFGVO010000425.1 GCA_016937935.1 Deltaproteobacteria bacterium
CTTACAGCTCCGCTGCATCTGCATGCAAAAAAGGCATTTTGGGCTGTTTCGTAAGCGTCTTTAATTCGATTTTCTGAAATCCTCGGAGGAATATGGTGGGTTGAGCCTCCGTCACTGTATTTTGCATTGTAATCGTAAAATTCGGCATGGGGTTCAACTTCAACAGCTCCAATAGCAACCCCGTCAATAACAGCAACCTGTATCTCTTTTCCTGCAACAAACTGTTCGATAACAACATTTTTTGAACACAGAAAAGCAGCCTTTAGCCCTTTATTGAACTCCTCTTCATTTTTTGCGATGGATACACCAACCGATGATCCCTCTTCTGATGGTTTTACAACAAGGGGAAAGGGGAGTCTGTTTGTTAAATCACTATCATTTTCATTAACAAGATAACCCGGGGCAACATTTAATCCGTTTTGTATCAGAATCTGTCTTGTGAGGTTTTTATCAATGGTAATCGCAGAAGATATGAGAGATGATCCGGTATATGGAATTTTTAAAAGCTCAAGCATACCCTGAACTGTTCCGTCCTCTCCAAATCTCCCGTGAAGTGCAATGTAGGCTGTTTCGATTTTTTCCGCCCTCAATTTAATATCCAGATCTTTATCCGCATCAATTGGAACTGCATCAAATCCTGCGTCTCTAAGACCCTGTAATACTGCGTTTCCGCTTTTTAAAGAGACCTCTCGCTCGTTTGATAATCCCCCCATCAGAACCCCGATTTTTTTATTTTTCATACTCTCTCCATCATTGCTGTTTTTTGGTGGTTTTTCTCTTATTTTTAATTTGAAATAAAATTTTGTCCAATAATTGCTATTTAAGAGCGGTTTTCATATGTTCAGTATTACATTGTTTTAAAATTTAAAAGGTAAAAATATGACTTTTATAGATGCGGCATTAGAAATTCTAAGAAAAGAAAAAGCACCACTTCATGCAAAAGAGATTACAAAACGGGCTGTTGAAATGGAGCTTTTATCCCATGTTGGTAAAAGTCCCGATATTACCATGTCCAAAAGAATATCCGAGTCTGTTGCACGGGGAAAGAGTCCTTTTACAAGAGTAAGACCCGGGGTTTATGGTCTGATTGAATGGTCAGATATTAATAAAAAGGATACAGTAAAAATGGATAAAGAGATTAACGATGCCCCTGTCAGGAAAGAGTTTCCTCCTCTCCCCAAAGGGCCCGGCAGATCTAAAAAGAGACCGGTTAAAGGACCGAGGCCAAAATCAGGGCCACAATCCCAGTCAAAACAAGGGCCAAATCCTGTACCCAATTCAATAATTGATAATACTCCTTTAAACAGTGATAAAAAACTCCCGGGTCAGCCAAGGCAGATTAAAAAAACAGTTGTTCCAAAGTCAGCACAGGAGCCTGTACGTCCCCGGAATAATCAACAGAATAATTCACAGAATCGTCCACAGGATGGGCAGCCTGCCGGCAATAATGAACCCATGCCCAATCGTGTTAATGACCGTAAAAATGAAATTAAAAAAGATAATAATTTTGTTAAAAAACCTGATGTAAATAATAAAAACAGAACCCTTATTTCAAGAATTGAACATTTGTTATCTTCAGTTGGCGGGGCCATAAGTTCACATGATATTTCAAAAAAAATGCATCTCAATATGAAAGGTGCCGATATTTTTGTTGAGTCCCTCATAAAAGCAAAAAACAGGTTTGATGAGCTTGAAGGCAGGGAGCCATCATATAAATTTACAAATAACGGCTGGGTACATATTAAAAACAGTCCGGATTTTGAGCATTCAAAGTTGTTTTCGAAACTTGATAACAGTGTTGATGAATTAACTCTTCTTGCTGTAAAAGAGATGGAAAAGTACATCAGGACTCTCAATGATAAAGAACTTCTACAAGTAGTAATGCTTCATCTTTTAAAAAAGGGCTACGGAAATATAACTCTGCAGCAGAAGGGACAAAATGGAGAATTTTATCTCTCCTATACTGAACTTGACAGTGACGGGCAATATGTTGAAGCACTTGCTTTGAAAAGCACAAGAGGAAACAATACCCTCTCAGCTGATGATGTTGCACTTTTAAGAGGGCGCCTTTCGGGGTTCGGAGCACAGGCGGGTTTTTTAATAACTTCAGGTGATGTTCATAAAGATGCTGTAGATGCGGGGAATGCTCCAAATCTTACAGTTATTACATGCATAGGTGCCAATATGCTCGCTTCAATACTTGTTAAAGATGAAATTGGAGTAAAAGTTAAAACCCTTAAAGTTCCGGTTTTTGATAAACACGAATTTTTCAGTGAGGGACTGTGAGCAAGTTATCTTCTACTAATTTCACTTTCAGCGACGCGGAGATGCCTGTCAAAATGGGCAAATATACGCTCTTGTCCAGATTGAATACCGATCCAATCGGAGAGGAATTTTTAGCGGCATGGGGTGTTGACGAGGGAATAGATCAGTTAAGAGTTGTAAAGTGCATCTATCCCAGAGTCGCACGGGAGACAGAGTTTATCGGTCTTTTTTCTGAAGAGGCAAGGGCTTTGTCAAGGCTCTCCTCAAGTAATATTGCAAGAATTATGGAAGTCAACATTGAAGGAAAAATACCCTATGTTGCACGTGAATATGTAGAGGGTGTAAGCCTTTCAAGACTGTTTGAGCTGGCTTTAAAGCAGACTGCAATGTGGCCCTGGGAGCTTGCTGCTCATGTGGTTTCTGAAATATTGCGTGGTCTGGATTACATTCACAGACGTGAGGATATTCACGGACACCCCATGGGAATGCGCCACGGGGATGTTCGCCCCGAAAATGTTCTGGTTTCTTTTGGTGGCGAAGTAAAGCTCACCAATTTTGGTTCAATGCTGGGGTTTATTGTTGATGTTGCAACCCATGCACGGTTGAGTCTCTTAAAAGAGGTTTATCTTCCCCCTGAAGCTACAATAGATGAAGACCCTTCTGTGCAATCGGATTTATGGGCTTCGGCTCTTATCATGGTTGGTCTTTTGGGTGGTCAAATACCTAAAAACGCAAGGGACAGCTGGGCTCCTCCAAGACTTAGCAACAGAGTAGAAAAACTTCCAGATGTTATGGACGGATTTATTGCAAAGGCTCTGAATCCTGACCCCGAATTCAGATTTACAACAGCTGCATCCATGCGAAGCGCCCTTGTTGAGATTATGGGTAATCATGCCAAGGGACACCCTCCTGATGATCTTGCAAAATGGATTAAAGAGGTTGGTAATAATGATAAGAAAAACGAGCAGAGTTTAATTGAAAGAATGATTGGCAAGACCCCTGAGATGACAATTGAGCAGACCGCCGGAAGTGCCACAACTCTCGGGCCCGGTTATGTTTTGGATGATAGATACCATCTTCTTCGCCAGCTTGGTGAAGGGGGGATGGGCACAGTTTTTGAGGCCGAGCACATGGGGCTTGATAAACGGGTTGCGGTTAAGATTCTTCACGAGCGTGTCATGGGTGATGAGGCAACTGTGGAGCGTTTCAAGCGTGAGGCAAAAATCATCGGTAAGCTTGGTCATCCCAATATTGTCGGTGCACAGGATTTTGGAATAAGTGAAGAGGGGTATTACTATCTGGCAATGGAGCTTCTTGATGGTAAACCATTAAGTGACTTTATCACTAATTCAGGTCTTCAGTACTGGCAGATTGCCGACGTTATGGCAGGGGTATGCAGCGGTCTTGATGCGGCTCATAAAAGCGGAGTTATTCACAGGGATTTGAAACCCGATAATATTTTTATCACATCAACCGGGCCCAAGATTTTAGATTTTGGAATCGCAAAAAATATCGGTCTGGATGAAGAGAATGAAGCCCTTACAAAAACAGGGCACATTTGCGGTACTGTTGATTACATAGCTCCCGAGCAGATAAGAGGAGCATTTCAGGATCCCCGGTCCGATATTTATGCGGTAGGTGTTATTATTTATGAATTACTTACAGGTGAAACCCCTTTTCATGGAAGAACAATCGGGGAATCACTCCACAGAGCAATAAATGATAAAATTGTTCCCCCGCACAAGCGCTCAAATAAAAAAGATATACCCTCCCAGCTTGAGTCAATCTGTATGAAGGCTTTTAACAGGTCGGCCAATAAACGATATGACAGCGCAGGAGAGCTTGAGATTCTTTTAAGACAACTGGTCGAAAAATTAAGACCCGTAAAAGCAGAAACTCAGACGTTTAGTAATAAAACTCAAAAAACCATGAGTGCAGTGGCAGTAGGTTTTAAAAGTAAAAAGTCAATATCAGCTATTATTGTTGCATTAGTATTAATTGCAGTAACAGCAGGGTGGGTCTATTTTTCAAAAGCAAGAGATAATAAACCCGAAATTTTAACAACAAGTGCACCACAAAAAGTTTCTGATAACTCAAAAAGCAAAGTTGAAGACAGTATTATAGACAAAGGGGCAAGCAATATAGCCCCAAAAGAAAATTTAACAGTAGTAGTATTAAAAGACAGCGCCCCTGTTAATGATACAGCAGAGGCAGCAAAAGAGACTGCAGCAGAAGATACTGCCGAAAATAAAGACAGCACCAACGATTCAGGAGAGACCTTAAAAGAAGAGTCCGAACGCCTCTCAATAGAGTTCACCGAAAAAGGCTGGGCGTTTATAAAGCAGAGACGTTACACTGAAGCTCAAAATGAATTTAAAAAAGCATTAAAACATAATCACAGAGAGGCTGATGCTCTTTATGGGTATGGAAAAGCGTCCTTTTTTAAAGCTGAGTTTAAAGATTCAATTTCATATCTTGAAAAATCTATAAGACACTCTAAAAGTAATAATATTATTGAAAAACGTAATTTTCTTGGTTTTGTTTATCTTAAAAATGGAAATAAAGAGAATGCAATTACTCAGTGGCAAAAAGTTTTAAAGCTCTCTCCCGGTAATAAAACAGCTATAAAATATTTAGAAACTCAAGGTATTTCACAGTAGTTTTAATTATTAATATTCAATACTTTTACAAATCTTTACTTGAAGTTGAGAGCTTCAGGTGATAGATACTTTTACAAATTTTTATTATACATACATAAAAATATAAGGAATATTTGAATGAATAAAAATCTCATTTTCATTGTTGCAATAATTTTATTTTCAACAAATTCGTATGCAAAAACTTTTGCTGTTCTTCCTGTAAACTATGTAGACGCAAATTCTGGAGAGGCTGATATTAATGGCGCTAAACAGGTTTTAGAATATGTAAAGAAGGCGTTAACCGAGTCAGGTTATACTCCTGTAGATGCAGCGTTACCATCTAATCTTGCTAAAACAGATGATTGTAATAAAGAGTGTCTAATACAAATAGCAAAAGAGATGCATTCAGAAGATGCGATAAGTGTGAAAATTGAAGACAGCGATCAGATAACTTATAGTGCCAACATTATTTTTGCTAAAAGAGAGTCAATTTCTGCAGAAACCTCTGATGCTTATTTTGTTTTTTTAGAGTGGATTAAATTTGAAGTGATTAAAGCCGTACTTGTTCCTGCAGTAGAAAAAGAGAATACAGCCGTTATTACAACTGATTCTTCTGAAAAATCAGCAGGAGATTCAAATACAACTGATCCGGACGAAAATTCAGATTCAGCTGATGAGTCAAAAGAAAATTCAGTATCAGGCAATGAAATTAAGCCCGATGAGTCTTCACAAAATAATAAAAACAGCACTTCTGATAAAAAGAAACTCGGCAAATTACCGTTTTTTATTACTGCAGGCACAACAGTTGCATTTGGCATTACAACCTTAATTATTGACAGTGCATCTGACAGTAAGTTTGAAAGCGTAAAGTCAGATGCTTTAAACAGAATAAAATCCGCAAGTGAAATTAGAGATGAGGTTGATTCAATTAATCATCTGAATTCTGCAAGAAATGTCTTTTTAAGTTTTACAATTGCGGGGCTGGTAGCAACCGGCGTTTTAGCAATATTTACTGATTTTAAAAAAGATAAAAAAACGACTGAGAGTAAATTGAAATTAAGTCCGGTTATTGCAGGCACAGATAAAAGTGGATTTTTTATTTTAAACGGAAGTTTTTAAAAGGGGATTAATATGAACAGCTTATTTAAAACATACTTTTCATTAATATTATTGGCATTTGCATCCGGGTGTTCCTTTGGAAATGATACAAAAGAAATTCTCGATATTGTTGATTCATGGTCAACTGACAGTAGCACAGACAAAAGTACAGACAGTGATACCAATGCATCCAGTGACTCAACTGATACAGGTAATGGTTCTGACAGTGTGACTGATACAACCAGTGATACAGGGAGTGATACGGCAGATACGGGCAGTGATACAACTCCTGAGTGTACCAAAGATAACGATTGTACAAATGAGTGGTGTGATACAGAAG
>JAFGVO010000426.1 GCA_016937935.1 Deltaproteobacteria bacterium
ACGGCAGTATTTTTTACTATTTCTTCATGCTCAAAAGATTCAACAATACCATTTGATACCAGTTCATCTGACAGTAGCAGTGTTAATGATACAGGTAATATTGACACAACAATAAGCAGCAGTTCAGACAAAGATTCTGAAACTTCAATTACACCTGTTGACAGTGAAACCGGATCTGACAGTGATACCGGCTTAGTCAGTGTGGATTCAGAAACCGGAACAGATAATATAGATTCAGACACCGGCTTAGACAGTGTGGATTCAGACACCGGCTTAGACAGTGAAACCGTATCTGACAGTGATACCGGCTTAGACAGTGATACCGCATCTGACAGTGATACCGGCGAGTGCATTCTCTATGACAGCAGATGCAATGGACAAATATTTCAGGTGTGCAACGGCAGCGCTTTGTGGGAAAACAGTGTAACCTGCCAGTTTGGATGTGACAGTGCTCTCGGGTGTTTTGGAGAGTGTGCATCAGGAGATAATAAATGTCTTGATGGGGATACTCCGGCAGTTTGTGATGGAGATTTTACCTGGAAGGCCGAAGCTGATTGCCTCTTTTACTGTGATGATATTACAGGAAGCTGCGCTGGTGTCTGTACCCCGGGGGAGCTGGCATGTGCAGATTCAAATACACCTGAAAAATGTGATGTTGATT
Source organism: Deltaproteobacteria bacterium (assembly GCA_016937935.1). Lineage (GTDB taxonomy): Bacteria > Myxococcota_A > Polyangia > JAAYKL01 > JAAYKL01 > JAFGVO01. The sequence goes on from JAFGVO010000426.1 coordinate 662, forward strand.
ATACCTGGGAAAATCAGACGGATTGTAAATACTATTGCGACACAAATACAGGAAGCTGCGCCGGCGAATGCACTCCCGGTGAATCGCAGTGCAGTGACGGTACATCTGCTCAGGTATGTGGAAGTGATTACTTATGGGAAAAACCCGTTGATTGTAAATTTGTATGTAAAACCGCAACAGGTACATGCGGAGGAGTCTGCACTCCCGGGGAGAGCAGATGTAATGGACTGGTTTATGAAACGTGTAATTCTATTGGTGAATGGGCCTATGATAAAGCATGCACCTATTCATGTGATGACAGTTTGGGCTGTTTTGGAGAGTGCAAGCCCGGAGAGAGGCAGTGTGAGGGGGATATTCCACAAATTTGTGACGGGGATTCAAGCTGGATAAGCGGAACGGTCTGCCTGGCCGGATGTACAGATGGAATATGTAACCCTGTTGATACTGATACGGCTTTTACGGGTTGTGACAAAGGAGGGGTTGAGGTTCCCGAAGGCTCAGGTGTCTGCTGGTATGAGGGTGAGCCCGGTGAAAACTGTGATGATGTTTGTAAAACTCACAGTTCATGTGATGAGACCGAACTTCAGTGGGCGGCATCTTCTTCTGCAAATTGTGAGAAGATCTGGATAGCTCTTGGATATTCATATCCAAATTTTGATGTGACAAACATTGGCAATGGTTCGGGATGTGGTGTCTGGGGAGGGGTTGGCATTTATATTGATTTTACAAAACCGGCTTTATGTTCCTCTTCTAATTCATCTTTTGCCAGGGTGTGTTCTTGTGCATCAGGAACTCTGACTGATACAGACACTGATACAGACACTGGGATTGACACTGGGATTGACACTGGAATAGACACGGGGATTGATACTGGAATAGACACGGGGATTGATACGGGAATAGACACTGATTCCTATGGTGCCGGGTGTGGTGTTGATGCTTATGAGGAGAATGATTCATGGATTGGGGCATTCTATCCAATTGACGAAGGCACTCACGCGGGTGTTGTCTGCTCAGGGGATGATGACTTTTTCAATCTGATTCTCAATAAAGGAGATACCCTGACTGTAAACCTCAGTTTCAAAAACAGAAACGGCAACATTGATATGGAACTTCTGAACCCGTCTCTAAAACAGGCGGCAGTTTCAGAAAGTACCAGCAATGTGGAATTTATCAGTTATACAGCATTGGAGACAGGAGAGTTTTCCATTCATATTTATACTGATGATCCTGATAACAGTTATACTATGGTAATTACTGTAATTCCTGAATCTGTTGATACAGGCGTTGATACCGGGTCAGATACGGGTGTTGATACCGGGTCAGATACGGGTGTGGATTCAGATAGTGACACTTCGGTTACAAGTAACAAGGTGGTTATGGGATATATTGAAACTCTGTACCATGATGCTAAAAACGATCTCAACAATATTGATTATTCTGCTGTTGATTATGTGATTCATGCATTTTTATCATGGAATTCTTCTTCTAATACAGTAGAGCCTGTTGGTAATTTTACAGAGTATTACAATCTGGGGATTGTTGATAAAGTTCATGCCAAAGGCAGCAAGATAATTATGAGTTTTGGTGGTCTAAATCACTCTGATTATATTGAATATGTTGCACGAACAGCTGCCGAGCGTCCGGTTTTTGCAAAGGAGGCGGCAAAGAAAATGGTTGAGTGGGGATATGACGGCATTGATATTGATCTTGAATTTCCAGGTGACGGAGGTTCAACGGCTGCTGATCATTTAGCCCTTATGCAGGAGGTTCATGCTGCAGTTAAAGCCATGGGGCCACAATATGTGGTGATGTTTGGAATAAGCCCGGGATACTATATCAGTCAGTATGTCTGGAGTAAGTTAAGTGACTATTCTGATTACGGTTTTCATATGTGTTATGACTGGGGAAATCCGGCAAACGGGCCCATTACAAATCCAGGGCAGTCACAATCAATTGCCGGTGGAGGCTCTATAGAAGCTTCATGCAGAGGAGCAATCAACTATGCAATAAATGCGGGATATCCTGCAGAAAAGATAGTTATGGGAATGCCCTTTTACTCAAGCGGCTGGACCCTCTGGATGAATGCTCCTTCAACTGTAACTTCTGTTACACCTGATTCAAATTACATGGAAGCCTATGATTCATGGCAGTGGTGGACGACTCCTGCATCTATACGTATGAAAATGGAGGCGGTTTTAAGTCCTGTAAAAAGTGTACTTACCGGAACTTCAACTCTCGGAGGTGTGGGATTTTGGGAATGGGGACACGAAGATCCAGGGAGTCCGGATTTGTCAGCAGAAATAAAAAAGCAGATTGTTAATTACTAAAACCCTGATTTATTAATAAAAGGTTAAACAATTATTAATAATGAATAAAAAAAACAGAAAATGCATTTTTTTTACATACAAAAAACTAAATTGTTTATAATATAAGCAGGTCTCTTTAGTTTTAACTGGAAGCAAAAGAGCAATTAAAAATTTTCAATAAAGGAGAAAATCATGAGTCATTTAACAAAATTAATCATTCCATTGCTGTTGGCACTATTCGCAGGATGTTCAGATTCCGGATCAGATACATTCCCGAATTTTGATGATACCGACAGCACCATTTCTGACACAGACACAGATACAGATACTGACACAGATACTGACACCGACACAGACACTGACACAGATACAGACACAGATACCGACACAGATACTGACACTGACACAGACACAGATACCGACACAGATACTGACACTGACACCGATACAGATACAGATACAGACTCTGATTCAGATCCGGTTGGATGCGACAGAGCTGTTGCAAGCGCAGATAACTGTTACGGTACAGCAACAGATCCCGGATGCTGGGGATGTTCAATTACACTTAGTGATGGGGGAACATGTTCAGATGAGGATGCAGCTTGTAAAGCCGATACAGCATGCGTAGCTTATGGAGCTTGTACAGATACTTGTAATGATCCTGCAAATGTATGTGCAACAGGTTGTACCTATGCCACATGGGGTGATTGTGATGCCGCATGTGCCGCAGCTTCAAATCCAACTTCTGTTGCATTGCAGAACTCTGTCTGGACTTGTATAAAAACTGTAGATTGTCCAACAGCCTGCGCAGGTATGTAATCCAAACTCCATCAATTTAATTTTCATTCCAAATCAATAGCGCTTATTGTTGTGCAGCCAAAGTCTATGTCTATTCTTGAATTTTCTTTGTCCTGCATTTCTGTGCAGGTATAAGGGCAGAATATTACTGATGTGGGGGCTGTTTTGTCATCGTAATACCATCCGTCTTTTACACCGGTGCATTCGGCACTGTTTTCAACTGCGCCAATGAGTCTTGATGAACTTATTCCGTCCCAGTATTTTACATTTACCAGTGTTGAATCAAGGGTCATGCCCGAAGGAGGCTCAGGGATTGTCCACTTGCAGTCAATAACAGCTTTTTTTACAACCAGGCCCGCAATAGTGTCAAAAACTGGGGTAAACTCCTGACTGCATAAATCACCTTTGGCTCCGTTTGTTAACTCCACCAGCTTATTGTAACTGTCAAGGGAGGCATATTCGTTTGAAGATGGAGTTGAGTAATCGCAACAGGCATGAACCGGGGTCATCCCGCAGGCATCCTCTTTTGAATAATATGAAAAGATGCCGTTAAAGGTGTAGTTTTCAAACAGATCACTGTTTAATCCTTTTAGTGATGAGTCAAATGTATTTGATGGCATTTCATCCAGACTGTCAGTTACAACAACAAAGTGTTTATCAGCCTCACCTCTTAAATAATTTTCATAATCCCCATATGAATCAATTATCCATTGAAGAATTTTTGTTCCGGGCATTCTTGTGCTTAAATGATAGTAAACAGGAGGGTTGCTGTCGTCGGTAACACTGCTGCCTGAAGTATTGCAGCCTTCAGAACTTCCAAGAGGAGGAGCAATACATATTCCTGTGGCAAATTCACCTGTCAGGGTTGTATTATTATCTCCAGGCAGAGAAGATAAAAGAATTATCCTGGCATCAAGATGTCTCTCCATAATATCTATTGAAAACAGATTCATATTATACTGAACCTGCTTTATTTCATCAATCATGCTGTTTGAATTATCAATTGCTATAATGATATCTACGGGCTTAAAGAGGGGATATGCTGTCTGTCCCACAGAGACGCAATTATCATAACTGCCGGTTGTATTTTGATTTGAAGTATCGTCCTCTGAAAACTGTTTCCCCGCAAGCTGAGTTCCAGTGCAACCTGAAATATTTAATAGAATAGTAAAAAATGACAAATATTTAATAAATATTTTTTTTAAAATCATTTTTGACACTCCAAAATATTAGTTGAAACAACATAATCAGTAACCAGCATAACATACAACAGGAGGATATGAGATGAAAATAATAATTGGAAAAGAGAAAAGGATGATCTTTTTATTGCTGATATCATTAATTGCATTTGCATGCAGTGATTCGGCAAAAACAGAGGGTGATTCAGGGGATTTAATTGATGCGGACAGTGACGGAATACCCGATAATCTAGACGCGGACAGTGACGGGATTTCCGATAATATTGATGCTGACGGAGATGGAATACCTGATTCGAAAGACTTGGATATTGATACAGGTGACGGTGTTGTAAACATACCTGATGAATGTGCATCAATATCTGAAGGTGCTCAAAATACCAGACAGCCCGCAGATATTATTTTTGTAATTGATAATTCCAAAAGTCTCTTTGATGAGATAGAGATGGTTCGAAAAAAGATTAACGACTTTGCCGCACAAATTGAAAACAGTGGCATCGATCCTCGTATTGTAATGATTTCATGTCTGCCCGGGCAGTGTTCAACAACATCCGGAGGTGGAAGTGTCAGCTATGGAATCTGTATTGATCCTCCCTTAGGGGCAGCAGACGGATGTCAGCTTGTTAATCCTGATGATACAGATCCTGAGGCTGCACTTACAAATGATTCCAATCCTGACAAATACGAGCATGTTATTATTAGAGTTCCCAGTATGAAAGGACTTGAATGGCTTTTAACAACTTATTCAACTCCAAATGATTTAACAGATAACGGCTGGGGAGATAATTTAAGAGACAATGCGGTAAAACACGTTGTTTTAATTTCAGATGATGGTGATGAAACAACTGCTGCAGAATTTGACAAGGCATTTAAAGCCCTTGATCCAAAACTTGAAAATTATCAGTTTCACGGCATATTTGCCTACACAGCAAAAGATCTTGCTCCGGACGGTGACCAGTGTTCAATTTATGCTGCACCATCCAGTCCTGATGCGGTACCGTCCATATTCTGGGATACTTATCCACAGCTTGTTTCAATGACAGGAGGGGTCTCAGGAGATCTCTGTATGCAGGATTTTGACCCCACCCTTGACGCAATAAGTTCATCAGTTATAACAAGTTCAAAAATTAATTGCGAATGGCCAATTCCAGATGCTCCAGGGGATAAAGATATGGATCCGGAACTTGTAAATGTAGAGTTTCAGGCCTCAGCAGATGCCTCTGCATATTTTATCGGAAGAGTTGAGTCAGAAGATCTTTGCAGTAAAGTAAAACAGGCATGGTATTACGATGATCCTGCAAATCCAACTACCATAATAGCCTGCCCGCAGACATGCACCTGGATCCAAAGCATACCAACTGCAACATTAAATATTGCCTTTGGATGCGAAACAGAATCCGCCCCCATAATATTAGATTAAAAATGAGGTTCAGCCCATTATTGCGGCAACGTCAGTGGGGGCATCAGTTGTGCCTTTAATATCAAAAGCGTCAATTAAAACTTTTGTTACATCTGGAGATAAAAATGCAGGAAGGGTTGGTCCAAGACGAACACCTTTAAAGCCCAGGTGAAGAAGTGCCAGTAACACTGCCACAGCTTTTTGCTCGTACCAGGCAATGTCAAAATCAAGGGGAAGGTCGTTTACATCTTCAAGTTCAAATACCTCTTTAAGTTTAAGAGCGATAACTGCAAGAGAGTATGAGTCATTACATTGACCCGCATCAAGAACCCTTGGTATTCCGCCAATATCTCCCAGGTTTAATTTGTTATATCTGAATTTTGCACATCCCGCTGTTAAAATAACTGTGTCAGAGGGAAGCTGTTTTGCAACATCCGTAAAGTACTCACGCTCTTTTTGACGGCCGTCGCAGCCTGCCATTACAACAAACTTCTTAATGGCTCCGGATTTAACAGCATCAACAACTTTGTCTGCCAGCGCCAATACCTGGTTGTGGGCAAAGCCTCCTGTGATGCTTCCGGTTTCAATCTCTACAGGAGCCTGACACTGTTTTGCCTGTTCAATTATTTTTGTAAAATCTTTTGTTCCGTCTCCATTTTCTGTTACCCGTTTTAAACCGTCAAATCCCGCAACACCGGTTGTGTACATGCGATTTTTGTAACTATCTTTTGGAGGAACAATACAGTTGGTTGTCATAACTATGGGGCCGTTAAAAGATTCAAACTCATCTTTTTGTGTATACCATGCACCGCCGTAGTTCCCTTTAAGGTGTTTGTATTTTTTAAATTCGGGATAGTAGTGTGCGGGCAGCATCTCCGAGTGAGTGTATACATCAACCCCTGTACCGTCTGTCTGTTTTAACAGCTGCTCCATATCTTTTAAATCATGGCCTGAGATTAAGATTCCCGGATTTTTATCAACTCCGATATTCACTTCTGTAATTTCGGGGTTTCCATATACCGAGGTATTTGCGCTGTCTAATAGAGCCATGGTTGTTGCAGAAATTTTACCGGCTTCTAAAACAAGTCCAACCATTTCATCAACAGATAAATTTTTAGTTGTTGATGCAATAGCTTTTATAAAAAACTTGTAAATTTCAGGGTCCTCTTTGCCAAGAAGTTCAGCGTGGTGAGCATATGCGGCAACACCTTTTAATCCATAAACAAGAAGCTCTCTTAGTGAGCGGACATCTTCGTTTTCTGTTGAGAGCACACCAATAGCTGCACCCTTTGATTCCCAGTTTGATTCTATGTCAGTCCATGTGACGCAGTCTGGCCATGTGACACCGTCTGGCTGATCTGAATGACCTTTTGAAAGTTCATCCCTCAATTTAATTCCATTGCGGATAAAACTTATAATGGCGTTTGAATCAAAATTTGCATTTGTAATAGTTGCAAAAAGTGATTTTGTAATAAATCTTCCATTTGTTATTAAATCACCACCGCTGACATTTTTGGCCTCCGCTGCAACTGCCACACCTTTACAGATATGTACTAAAAGATCCTGCAGGTTTGATGTGTCCTCTTTTTTACCGCATACACCT
>JAFGVO010000427.1 GCA_016937935.1 Deltaproteobacteria bacterium
TGGCTACAAAATTACATGCAAATCGAAACCAAATACTCGTTTTTTTTGCATTTTCAGGGAAATCGCTCCGGGAACTTCAGTTTAAAAGTTAAAGCACCACTTCAACAGCACTTGCCTGCTCCTCATTTAGAATGATTTCATAACCGCCAATTGCAATTACACAGCCATTTTTAAGTCTCTTTTTTTTGTGAATTTTAGAATCTGGCAAAAGGCCCATATTCATTATCTGATCACTTAAATCCCCTGTTGCTTTAATCAGTGAGATTGTTCCATCTTCTCCTTCAGGCATCATTGAAATAGAAATATTTGAGCTGTCATCAATTTGGGAGTCATTATCTGATTCAGGAAGAATTTTATCATTTTTTGACATTAATGATTTAACAATTTGTGCAATACCAAGAATTGCCTCTTCGCTTAAAGAGTGTTCAACAGCACATGTCTGCTGAAGGGCATCTTTTTCAGATAATTTTAAAGTTTTGGAAAAAAATGTATTTAGTATTCCAATTTTAGATTCAACTTTATGAGCAGTTTCTATTCCCTTTGGAGTTAATTGAATAAACTCTCTTCTAACGTAATGTATTAACCCAAGTTTAGCCAGATTACGCATGGCAGGGGAGACTGAGCCGGGTTTAACCTCACGTATTCGGGCAATATCTTTTACTTTGGCAACTTCACCGCTTAATTCAAGCATATAAATGGTTCTAAGATATTTTTCCTGAGACTCTGAAAGTCCTGTGATAAATTTTTTTTCCTGCATTATTTTTTACCTGATCTTTTTTTAATAAACTCAAATAATTATTAATTTTAAAATAATTTTTTTACAAATTATAACAAAGAAAGCGTTTAGGACAATTGCTTTTATTTTTTAATTAGTCTAAATTTATTTTTTTAAACCGTTTCACCGTTGGAGATGCAACATGAAAAAGTATGATACCGCAAACATCAGAAATATTTGTCTGACAGGTCACATTGGCAGTGGTAAAACTTCTCTTGGAGAAGCAATACTGTTTAATTCCAAAGCAAACTCAAGGCTTGGTTCAGTATTGGACGGAACTTCCACTTTTGATTTTGAGCCCGAAGAGATTAAGAGACAGAGTTCAATTTCTTCTGCTTTCGCAGCTTGCGAGTGGGAAAAGAAAAAATTACAGCTCTGTGACACTTCAGGTGATGCCAACTTCTTTGTTGATGCACGCAACACCTTAAGTGCAAATGATATTGCCCTTATAACAGTTTCGGCAGTTGACGGTATCGGTGTTATGACCGAAAAAATGTTTAATGTGGCCGAAGAGCATAATCTTCCCGCAATTATTGTCGTAAATAAAATGGACAGAGAGCGTGCAAATTTTCAGACAGTTATAAAAGATGCACAGGAGAGCCTGTCACGCAAAATTGTACCTTTGATAATTCCAATCGGAGCTGAAGATAACTTTACCGGTGTTATTGATATTCTTAAACAGAAAGCCTGGTCATTTCCAGGTGACGGGTCATCAGATTTTACCGAGATTGATATTCCGGCAGATATGGCAGACGAGATTGAATCCTCAAGGGAGTCTTTAATCGAGCAGATTGCCGAGTCTGATGATGATTTGATGGAAAAATATCTTGATACAATGGAGCTTTCGGAAGATGAGATTAATATTGCACTTCCAAAGGCAATTCAGTCAAGAACACTTATTCCCGCTGTTGCGGTTTCATCTACAAAAAATATTGGAGTGATCCCGTTAATGGATCTTTTAAGCAACAGCTTTCCTTCACCTTTAGACAGAGGAGCCGTTGAGGCTTCATTTAAAGATGAGAGAGTGTTGAGAGAACCTAAAGAAGATGCTCCTTTTTCTGCATTTGTATTTAAAACAGTTCAGGATAAATTTACAGGCAGTCTTGCCATATGCAGAGTTTGGTCTGGAACAATCAGTGCTGACAGCGGCTTTTATAATTCAACAAGGGATGAAAAAGAGAGATTTGGACAGATTCTTGTTCCTTTTGGAAAAAAACAGGAAGCAATTCAAAAAGCGGGCCCCGGAGATATTATTGCTTTTGCCAAACTTAAAGTGACAAAAGTAGGTGATTCTATCTGTGACGAAAATTCACAAGTTGTTTTCGATTCACTTCCTGAAATAAATCCAATTATCACATATGCGATTAATGCTAAAAATATTAAAGAGGAAGATAAGCTTGGTACAGCGCTTCATCGCATCGCAGAAGAAGATCCTACAATTCATATCATTCATAATAAAGATGTTCATCAGGTTCAGATTGCCGGAATGGGGCAGGTTCACATTGATACGGCAATTGATAAGATTCGTCGTTTATACAGTATTGAAGTTGAACTTTCACCACCAAGGATTCCATATAAAGAGAGTATTCACAAAAAGGTTGAAGGTATTGAGGGAAAACATAAGAAACAGTCCGGTGGAAGAGGGCAGTTTGGTGTATGTTATTTAAATCTTGAGCCCAATCCCGGAAAAGGTTTTGAATTTGTAAACAGTGTTGTTGGAGGTTCTATCCCCCGACAATATATTCCCTCTGTAGAAAAGGGTGTTGTTGACAGGATGGCCAAAGGGGTGATTGCAGGATTTACTGTTGTAGATGTGAAAGTTACTGTTTATGATGGAAAATATCACGATGTTGACTCCTCTGATGCAGCTTTTCAAATGGCCGGCTCAAAGGGTTTTAAAGCCGGTGCTGAAAAAGCGTCTCCATATCTCCTTGAGCCTATCTGGAATCTGGAAGTACTTTGTCCCGATGAGAACATGGGGGATGTAATGGGAGACATCAGTTCGAGAAGAGGAAAAGTTCAGGGAATGGAGGCAAAGGGTAAAAATCAGGTTGTTAAAGCCCAGGTTCCTATGGCTGAGCTTTTGAGATATGCTCCTGATTTAAAGTCAATTACCGGTGGAAGGGGAACATTCGCTGTGGAATTTTCTCATTACGAAGAAGTTCCCCGTGAACTTCAGCCTCAAATTATTGCTGATCATAAAAAACAGGAAGAAGAAGATTAAAGTATATCCGGTTTTTTCCCGTCAATTTTTTTAAATCAAAAATATATAAAATGTGTCAGTAATTATTTTTATTGCTTTCAATTATTATGCTAGTCTAAAGCGTGTCTGAAGTTCTAAACTATATCCCGTCATGGGAACTAATACTTTTCGCTGCAATTTTTGGTACTATGTGGGGTTCATTTGCCAATGTTGTAATTGTAAGATGGCCTAGGGAATTGTCTGTTGTATCTCCCCCGTCCCACTGTTTTTCCTGTGGGGCACCCATTAAATGGTACGATAATATACCTGTAATATCTTATCTTGTTTTAAGGGGCAGGTGCAGAAATTGCAAAACCGGTTATTCCCCGCGATATGCACTGGTAGAGCTTGCAAGCGGAATAATGGCCGGAGTTATAATGCTTCTTTCAATAAATTCCACAAAAGAGCTATCCGCCGCCACACTGGCTGTTTTTTTTATATGGTTCACCTTTGCACTTTCTTTGATCATTATTGCAATGATAGATCTGGAGCATTACCTCATTCCCGATGTCATTGCACTGCCAGGTATTATAATTGGTGTTCTGGCCAACACTTTTATTTTAAAACTTGGATATGTTGAACCCATTGTTTCAGCTGTTGTGGGCTATGCATCAATAAGACTGCTGTTTATTGATGGATATAAGCTACTCAGGGGCAGGCCGGGTATGGGACTAGGTGATGCAAAGCTAATGGCGATGATTGGAGCTTTTCTAGGTTATGAAGGGGCATTATTTGCAATTTTTGCAGGGGCTTTTCAAGGGACTGTCATTGGTATAGTTATGGTAATTGCACGACGCAGGGACGGTAATTTAAATGAACCGGTATTTGAAGAGGAGCTTAAGTCGTCAGAAGAAGTGATAGATGATGATCCGGAATCTGAAGAAGACTCTGAAGATTCCAAAGGGTTAGATGAAGTGGATATTCCTTTAATGAAAGCCAGGGTTCCCTTTGGTCCATTTTTAGCGCTTGGGGCAATTGAGTACCTTTTTATTGGTGACTGGTTTTTAAGTCAGTATACAAATTTTATAGCAAAACTGATTTATGGCATTTAATATAATTTCTGTTATTAGTTGCAGGCAGTAAAATTTAGATTAAATTAATTTTATATGAGTAAAAAAGTTAAAAACATAACACTTTTCAAACATTCGGGCAAAGTTGCACACAGAAAGCTCGGTGATGAAACACTCCTTGTTCCAATAGATATAAAAGCCGGTGAAAAACACGGTGTCTACACTCTTAATTCAACAGCAACACTTTTGTGGAATTTTCTAGAGATTGAACGAAGCGTAGAGGACCTTGCAATATTTGTTGCAAATGAATTTGAGATTGATGAACAGACGGCCACTTCAGATGCAGAGGTATTTATTGAAGATCTCATATCATTCAATGCCTTGTCAGTTTTAGAACGTTCCTTGTAAATGGCCATTATTCAACAGGATTTTGCTGATTTTAAAACATGGCTAAATAAGCGACTTGCCAAAACACGAACCCCTTTTTCAGGAACATTTGAACTGACACCCCAATGCAATTTCTTTTGCACGCACTGCTATCTTCAAGAGCATAAAAGTGAAAAAGCCCCATTATCCACTAAAAAAATAATGGAAATATTAGATCAGCTAAAAGATAGCGGAGCACTGTCAATCTCTTTTACAGGAGGAGAGCCTCTTTTAAGAGAAGATTATAAAGAGATTCATAAATATGCGTTTAAACTTGGTTTCTGGATAAATATTTTTACTAACGGGTCGCTGATTGATAGGAAAATGGCTGATTTTTTAGAACAATACCCACCAAGAGGTGTGGAAATATCACTTTATGGGGGTGATGAAGATACCTATCAGAAGATTACCGGCAGAAAAAATCAGTTTGATATTGTTATTAATGCAATTGATCAGCTTCTATCCCGTAAAATAAAAGTGGTTTTAAAATCTGTGCTTTTGACACCAATTTTAAAAAGTATTCATAAAATGGAGATTCTTGCAAAACAGAGAGAGCTTAAAATAGCTTATGATCCAAGTGTAACTCCAACAGTTGAAAATAGTTCCAATCCGGTAATGTTGAGAGTTGATCCTTCAAAAGCTGTTGAGATTGAGTTTTCCCCTTTAGGTGCGGCTGATAAATTACGAGAGTATAACACCATGGTAAAAGAGAGTGATATGGATGGTGATACACCATTATGTGGTGCAGGTTTTAACGGGTATCACATTGATTATAAAGGTAATCTTATGCCTTGCGTAATGCTTCGAGCACCTTCATATTCACTTATTGATCACTCTTTTAAGGATGCTTTTGCACTTTTGGGTAATCACGGGCGTCCAATGTTTGATGAAGAGTCAGAGTGTAGAGAGTGTGAATTAAGACACCTTTGCAGCTTTTGCCCGGGATCAATATTTTGTAATGAATCCTACCCGAGTAACAGAAATTCATTTTATTGCTTTATAGCAGCCAAAAGAATGGCTATAATAAAAAGTGGGCAGTAATAGGGTAAAATTTTAATGACTTTAAAAAATGACAGTAAAAGTGCAGAACCTGTAAAAGGTAAGAGTAAATATGAGCCTCCTAAAATTACCTACACTGAGATAGAGACAGAAGAGGCTCTTATGGGATTCTGTAAAACAAGCGGCAGTGGAGGTATTCCCACTGGTTGCTCACTTCCGTGTTCCAACCCCGGCAGCTGAATACCGGACATTTCATGATAATTTCAATCGGCGATATTGCAATAGATCTTAAAGATGTCTCTTTAAGCACTCTCCCAAAGGAGCTGGTTCCATATATTTTATCAGGTAAAAAAAGTGAGGGTGAAATATATGGTAAAAAGTCAGATGGAGTCTGTTTTTTCTCTGATTTTGATATAATTGCTTCTTCAGATAAGACTCTTTTTGATTCTAAAACCACCTGGAGGGTTGAGGATTATGGTAACACTCCGGCAATTTGTATATATGCAGGGGATAACAATAAAAAACTGTTTCAGCGTCTTTTGTTAAAGGACGATTTATCTGAAGGTGAGGCCTGGATTAATAAATCACTTCTTGAAGATGGTTCTTTGTCATTTGCTCTCAGACAGCCTCTTTTGGAGTTGTGGTACGCCTTTTTGCTTATGTCCGGCAGGGGAATTCTGGTTCATGGGCTTGCTGTTTTAAAAGATGGACTGGTTAATATTTTTGCGGGAAAATCAGGAGCGGGAAAAAGTACTCTCGGCGGGGTTTTTCACAATGAAAATATCGGTCATATTTTATCAGATGACAGGGTTATAATAAGAAAAAAAGAAGACGGTTATTACGCATACGGAACTCCCTGGCACGGGGAGGCCAGGTTTGCAAGCAATCAGTATGGAAAACTGGACAATATCTATTTTTTAAATCAGGCAAAACTGTGTTCAATCACTGACATGTCAGGGGGCAAAGCGGCAGCATCTCTTTTTGCCACAACATTTATAGCAGGCTGGCCAAGGGATACAGGTATGCAGTTTGTATTAAATTTTTGTTCAGATTTAACAGAACAAATCAGCATTCACAGATTAAACTTTACCCCGGATAAGCAAGCCCTTAAAACGTTAAAATATTTATAAACAGCTAATTAATAGTCTGTAAAAATTCGCTGATACCGCAGATTTTAATTCCGTTTTCAATTGGGTAGATATCTTTTATAGGGCAGACAATATATGCTTCATTTATTTCAAGATCTTTTAATGCTGTAAAAAAACCTTTTGTGGGTTTTGGGGAGTGAGATGCTTTAAATTCAACGGCAATTTTTTTTTCACCTTTTGTCAAAATCAGATCAAGTTCAACACCTGTCTGGGTTCTGTAAAATGATGCTTTCCATTGTGGAATCATTGATAGAATATTTTCAAGTGCAAAGCCCTCCCATGATGATCCATATATGGGGTGACCAAGGAGATCATTATGTGAGTTGATATCAAGCAGAGTATGCAGAAGACCGCTGTCTCTGATATAAATTTTAGGAGATTTGACAAGTCTTTTTTTTATATTTGCCTCATAGGGTTCTAATGTTCTTATTAAAAAAGTAGCTTCTAAAATATCAATATAAGACCTTACCGTGTGGTTGCTTACTCCAAGTGATGTACCGATTTTTGAAGAATTTAAAATTGCCCCGTGGCTGTGTGCGCACATTCGCCATAAGCGCTCAATAGATTTTGCGGGAATTGAAAAGCCAAGCTGGGGAATATCACGCTCTAAAAAAGTTCTGATAAAGTCTTTTCTCCACCCAAAGCTTTCGTCCTGATCAAAATTTAAAAAACTTCTTGGGAATCCTCCTTTAAGCCACAGCTGTAAAAGAGTTTCACTGCCTGTTTCATTTAGTAAAAATGGTGTCAATTCAAGATAGCTGATTCTTCCTGCCAGGGACTCACTACTTTGTTGAAGCAGATCTCTTGATGCTGAGCCAAGTAAAAGAAGCTGGCCGTTTCTGTTCTGGCGGTCAATTATACTTCTAAGGGAAGAAAATAGTTCAGGTGCAAGTTGAATTTCATCAAGACAGACAAGTTTGTCGGGATTAACTGCAAAAAATGCCTCAACATCCCTTAGTTTATTAAAATCACTGCTATTTTCAAGATCAAGATAAACAGTAGCCGGCTGGTTGGATATTATATGACGAGCAAGAGTTGATTTACCGCATTGTCTGGGGCCAAGGAGAGCAACAGCGGGACTGTTTTTTAATCTTTTTTTTACTGTCGATAATAAATGTCGAGTAATGAAATTATCCATAAGAACAATTATAACTTCCAATTTACAAACTTGCAAACGTTTAAAGGTTGTTATTTGGAATCTTGACTTCCAAATAACAACCTTTGGGCTGGTTTTGTTAAAAATATATATTACTTCTTTCTTGACATATTGGTGCTTACGAGTCTTCATTATTTATGACTAAACGCTCAAGTATCAGTGTTTCTCCTCACGATCTTTTTATGCTTGCAAATGAATCTGTTTCTAAAAGTGGTACGATTACTTTTACCCCACGTGGATATAGTATGTACCCTGCGATTTGTGATTTGGAGAAGGTAACACTTGTTAAAGTATCATTTGTGGAGCTGCGTGTCGGAGATATTGTTTTGTGCTACACCCTTGATGGACCATTGCTTCACAGAATTATTGAAAAATGTGACGATCCTGATGAACCATTTGTAATTATTAAAGGTGATGCCCGATTGAGTGGCCGGCACAGGGTTGAGCCCGAAGATATTGCAGGGAGAGTTGCCAGAATTCATAAAAGACATAAAAAGAGAATAAAGGGACTATTAATGAGAAAACTCTTTAAAAAAAGTTAGATAAATTAAAGACTTTTAGTAGAATTCTTATTAGGTTGTCTCAATATGTCTAACAGTAATTTTATAACTCTATTTTTGATTATTCTGATATCTTCGTCCGGATGCAAAGAATCTCCTAACAGTGACGATAACAAAATAACTTTGAAAAAAGAGGTTGAACCTAAATCAGTTTTGCCCCCTCCTGTAATAAAAAAGAAACTTTCAAATATTGAGATCTGCAAGGAGAAACTTTCAAAATTTGAAGAGCTTGATGATGCTACTTTAAAAAGTCTTAATGAGTATAATGAGGTTCTGCCATATCTTCAGGTTGTTTCAAGGGTTGAGTCAAATATTTTTTTTCATGTTCCTGTAAGTCGTATTTCACCTGAAGCTGCTGCAGTAAAAGCTCAGATTCCCGATAGCTATCGAGCCAGAAGAGTTATCAGCAGTATAATAAAAAAATATAAAAACAGACCTGACTTTTTACGAGATATATTTTTAGAAGAGGGCTATTTATATGAATTAAGAGTTCACATAGCGTCAGCAATGGTAAAGGAGCTTCATCTCTCTGATCTTTTTACCGCTGAGCTTATTTATTTTTATAAAGAGGGTAAAATTATTACTCTTCATAAAGTGGATGATGAGTATCTTGATGAAAATAGTCAAAAAGTTAAGCTGCTTATAGGAAGCAGAGTTTCTGATAAAAAAGAGAGTCTTCTTTTGCCTCTTCATCTTGATGCCGAGTTAATTGCAAACAGTACTGGTGCAAGAAGAGTTGTTCCTGTTGAAATTTTCAATGGCGGCGCTCGAGTTAAACTCATATTTCCTGACGAGAGGGAGATAGAGGTTTTTATTTATAATAAGGGTTTAACAACACAGGTATTGTGTGAGTTGAATAGTGTTGAACGACTTGACGAGTATAAAAAAAATTCATACACGTTCTGGAAATGGGTAGAGCAGTTAAACAGTGCCGCTATTTTAATGGTTCATGACAAGCCGGATTTTGATGAACCTGAAAACGAACCGGATTCTGAACAGGAAGATGGCAAACTTCGCATAGAGTGGGAAAAAAGTTACAGGCAGGGAAAAAAGAAATTTATTTATAGAGAGCTTGAATATGATGTTTTTAACAGACAGGGCAGTCCGGTTCCTCCGCAGGTCTGCATAGATTTTATTTTTGACACCTGGCAGAGAGCTTCGGGTAACTGGTATAAAAGCAAAAAGATGCGTCCGGGAAGAACCGAAGGCTTTTTGGATTTTGATGAGATAGAGCATCTAAATACAAGGCACACTCCATCGATTTTACAGTACGCAAAAAAAGAAGGTCTCCCTTTTGAGAGATATGATTTTTCAAATAAGAGCCGTGTTCCTTTTAAAAAAACAAAGAAATTTTCACAGGCTCTTGCAGGAAACTCAAATTTTATTAGAGAGGGTGATATATTGGTTATTCACGGCTTGAGAGAGCAGGATATGAAAGAGCATTTTCACACTGTTCTTGTACTTGATACATATCCCGTAACTGGCATTCCGTCGGTAGTAGGTGATAATGCAGGTAAACCCAGAATAAGAAACATCGCATCCGCAATGCGCTCAGCCCCAAGAAGAATGATTAAACATCGCATAAGACTAAACTGGAACTGGCTGACTCAAAGGATGAACCAGAATTAAAATGATAAATTCCAATAGGCTATATTTTTTAATTAAAAATCTTTTAAATATTTGTGTGTTGTCCATTTTATCTGTTTTGACAGGATGCGGCGGGGCTTCTGTTTCGGGAGCTTCTGTTGGCACACTTGCTGTAAAAGATGCTGTAATTGATAATTCTTTTGTTGATAGTGATTCTCTTGTCAAAGATTCTGTTGATACTTCAGCACAGGTTTTAATTGATGAAGAGGTTGAAGAGTACAAAAGAATGCTTGAGGAAATTAATTATTCTGAGGCGTCTATTTTAAATACCAATATTGCTGACGGGACCGTTATTGAAAGATCAGGTATGCCCGTTATCATGCCTTATGAAGATGGAAGCTGTTATGCCAGTTATCTGTATCCTGATGGCACGGTAAAAGCCACTGGAGAATGTGACGGAGATAAAAAAGCCGGCTACTGGACTATCTTTTTTAAAAATGGTGAAAAACTTGGAGAGGGAAAAATTGAGAACGGATTTTTAGATGGCCCCTGGATATTCTATTACCCTAATGGACAAAAAAGATTGGAAGGCAGTTTTACCCCTGGAAAATTTGAACTTGGATGTGCCGGAAGTCAAATTTATACCAGTTCCAGCGTTAAAACCGGCAGGTGGCAGCTTTATAACAGTGAGGGTCAATTACTAGAAGAGAGTCATTTTTTGCCAGCTGCTACCGGAGAAGAGTACATGTCCGGAATCTATACCAGGTGGTATCCGGATGGAACAGTCTCACAAAAAGGTAAATTTAAGTACAGCAGCAAGGTTGGCAAGTGGATGTATTATTATGAAAACGGCAAAAAAATGAGAGAGGAAAATTACATTTACAAAGATTGCAGAACTTTGAATGGCGGGGATTATGTGGATTATGAATGTGCCTCAGGAACATGGATAGAATGGAATCAGGATGGAACTGTACTATCAAAAATTACCTACAAAAATGGTCTTAAAATAAAA
>JAFGVO010000428.1 GCA_016937935.1 Deltaproteobacteria bacterium
AAACAGTAATAAAAATTCGTCAATGATATTATATATATTTTAATTATTTAAAAATATTACTTGAAAAGTCCAAAAAACATTGAATTTTAATATTGAACTCTCGTCAATTATCAGTGATAAGGGTTTACTTTATTTTTTTGATAAAATAATGAAATTTGAAAATGAAACAACATAATTCCGCAAGACAACTTTTAATATCTTTTTTTGCTTCAGCGCTCTTTTTAATGTTTTTTTCAAGTTCTATTAAGGCTGCAGATGTGCCTCTTAAGATTCAGGTGGCCATAATTGTTAAAATATTAAATTATGATAGTAACTCTGCTTCCAGAGTTCAGACTATTAATGTTGTTATTGATAATTCTTCAGCATCAGAAAAAACAGAATTAAAAAGTGCTTTTAATTCAATTGCCGGTGTTAAAATAGCCGGAAAACCAGTTGAAATTAAATTTATTGCACCCGACGAAATTTCAAATTCTCAGGGGGTTTTATATCTGCCTTCCAAGTCATCAAAAGCTACACTTGCTATTGCAATAAAAATTGCAGAATCTAAAAAAATCCCCCTTTTTGCCGGAAATAGAGGAATGACAGAAAAAGGTGCCGCAGTAAGTATTGATCTTAAAAATGAAAAACCTCAGATTGTTATTAATGCTAAACAGAGTATGAAAATGGGAATGAAACTTGCCAGTCAGCTTTTAAAACTCTCAGAAATCATCTGATATTATTTAATTCTGAATTCTTTTACCAGCAGGTGAAGAGTTTCGGCATGTCCCTTAAGCTCCTGCCCTTTGCTTTTTAACAGATCAATTGTTATCAGATTGTCTTTTGTTACCTGATTGATGTCACTCATTGCTCTGGAAGTTTGAGCAATACCTGTTGACTGCTGCATAGTGTTGTGGGCAATGCTTTTTGCCGCTTCTGAAGATTGGGATATGGCATCAATCAAAGAATTCATTATTGTTCCTGTGTGCTCAATGCTTTTTACACTGTTTGATGCTGTTGTCAGACCTTTTTCGTTAACAATAACAATTTGTGCAATTGCAGTTTGAATTTCGGTAAGAGTTTTTCGTACCTGTTCTGTTGCAAGTCTGGATTGTTGAGAAAGTGTTCGGATATTATTTGCAACAACAGCAAAGCCTTTACCCGCATCACCGGCTTTAACTGCTTCAATTGATGCATTTATTGACAATGTGTGGGATTGCTGGGTAACACCGGCAACAGATTCAATAATTCTATCAACCTCTTCGAGCTCTTTTTTTAATTTATTTGAGCTTTCAACAATATCATTAACCTGGTTTTTTAATTCAATCATCTGATGTTTGGTTAATTCAAGGGCGCTATATCCCTCTTTAGAAACCCGTTCAGTTTTTGAAGAGACTTTTTGAATATTTGAGGCATTTTCAGATGTCATATTGCCTGTTTTTTCAATCTCTTCAAGGGTTACTGTTGTTTCATTTACAGCGGTAGCCTGCTCATTTGCTGCAACAGAGAGGGATGAAGACTGCTCAAAAACATCATCTGAAGCAGCACTCAGTATTGTCGCGACATTTTGCATTTCAGAAATATTTTTTCTAACAGCAGCAGTTGTATTTGAAAGGGCTTCAAACATCTGTGTGATTTCTATTGTGTCAGTTCCAAGTTTTACATCTTTAAATTCACGAATATCCCCTTCTCCAACTTTTTTCAGAAGATTTGTAACAATAAAGACAGGAGCTATTACGGTTCTGATAATTAAAACATAGAATAAACTGATAAAAATCAGGGATATTATAAATGATATTACTATTGCCTGTTTTACAAGTCTAAGAGATTCATTTTGTACTTTTAATGGTGAATATCCCATATACAGGAAACCTAATGGTTTTCCCTCTTTTTTTATTGTTTTTTTAATATTTAAATATTTTCCGATTTTAACACCGGTATCATTAGCCTTTAGAAGGCTTTTAATATCTTTTGGGACATTTCCATATTTTGCGAACAGTGAACCATTTGTTCTGTATACGACCCCATAAATAAAATCACTATCATTGGATGCAGATTTTAATATTGAATTTCCGTCATCTGAAATTTCTTTATCATCCATAAGCTGTCCAAAATCCAGAGGCGTAATCAGTTGAGAAGACAGTACAAGTGACATGGCAACAAGCTTGTCATTTATATGTTTTTCACCGGATTTGAAAAAAAACAGGCCAAACAGAGATGTAGTAATTACACTAAAAATGAATACAGCTGCCACAGATATTGCAAATACCTTGAATTTCAATGTTCTAAATATAGTGGGAAGTTTCAAATTTTTATCCAGTACTCAAATTAATTGTTAGTGTTGTTAATACTCATATCAACAGTTAATTAATACACTTAAAAGACTATTAGACAAACCCAATTGATGAATTTTGCAAAAAAAGGAATGTAAATTTATTTATCTTTAAGCCGTATAAAGCTTTGGAAAGGTGAATAATTTAAATAATCATGAAAGTACGGTTTAGAAAATTTTTATTTCAGCTTATAGGGGTATGTATTTTTTTCTCTTCAGCAGTTGTCAGTGCACAGTATGAAGATGATGATTTTGCAAAGAGTGCTTTTATTGAAGGGACAAAACTGTTTTCTGAAGGAAAATTTAATGATGCCTCAATTGCATTTAAAGCCGCGTATAATTTAAAGAAAACCTGGAAACTTCTTTATAATATTGCCCAGGCTGAAGCCGCATCAAAAAGGTACGGTTCAGCTCTTGAAAACTTTGAGAAATATCTTGCTGAAGGAGGAGATGAAATTGATCGGGAGCGAAGGGATGAGGTTATCGATGAAATTGAAGCTTTGAGAAATATGATTGGCGATATAACATTTAAAGGTGAAAAAGGCCTGATGATATATATCGATGATATTAAAAGAGGAACACTTCCTCTTCCCGGCTCTATTCCTGTTTCAGGTGGAATTCTGCACTCGGTTGAAATAAAGGATATTTCTAATAAAATCAGATTTAAAAAAGATGTTCTGCTGAGAAGCAGCCAGACTCTTTTGATAGATGTGTCAAATAACAAACCTGGCAAACTGTTTTCAGGAAAACTGAATCTTGCCGGTATGGGTTTAACTTTATCAGGAGGCGCATTGCTGATTTCATCAGCCGTTACGGGAAGTATAGCCCTTGTTCAACAAAAAAAACTTGATAAAGACTGTCCAGACGCCGTTTGCGTTGATATTTCATTAAAAGATATTCAGAAAAAAAGAGACAATCTGGCATTGGCAGCTGATATACTTTTAATATCAGGAAGTGCTTTAGTTATTTCAGGAGGAATAATGCTTTTGATTAACAGAGCCAGAAAGAAAAAAACATCAGTCGTTTCGTTTAACCCGGTAATTTTATCTGATTCACGGTCAGTGTATTCAGGTTTTTTTGTAAAGGCATTTTTTTAAATGTTTAAAATTATAAGACTATATAATCTGAATATTTTATTTTTTTCTCTGCTTTTTTTGAGCGGGTGCGAATTGGTTTTAAACAGTGAGTATACTTATATTGATGACACTGAGAAAGATAGTGACAGCGGGGGTAATCAGACTGATAACAATTCAACTGATTCACATGTTATCGATACTGAAAGTTCGAAGACTGATTCCGACACTGACAGTAATACTGAAGTTGACACAGTAAAAGGGGAATGTGTTGACGGGGCTCAAGATTATGATGATACAACATTGATAACATGGGTGACACACTGCAGTAAATTGTTTAGTATGGGAAGTACATGGACTATATGGGAGCAGCCTGTTCATAATGTAACCCCTCATTCTTTTGAGATGTCAATTTCAGAAGTTACGGTCTCCCAATATAAAATTTGCGTAACAGATGGGAAATGTGATGCTCCTGATTTGTCAGATAACACTTTAAATTATAATCTTCCTGAACACGAAAATTTTCCCGTAAACGGAGTATCATATTTTCAGGCTTTAGCTTTTTGTCAGTTTGCAGGAGGGGATCTTCCGTCAGAATCAGAGTGGGAGTTTGCTGCAAAAGGTTCCGGTGACAATTTAACATATCCCTGGGGCGAAGAGAAAGCGTCCTGTGATTATGCGGTTTTGGATGATGATTTGCATTCAAATGGTTGTGGAACTGGAGGAAGTTTAGAGGTCTGCTCAATTGAAACCGGTAATACCTCTTTAGGGTTATGTGATATGAGTGGAAATGTATGGGAGTGGGTTAAAGACACATATCACGGAAGCTATGACTGCAGCATTGACACAGATTTGGAAAATTGTGAAGGTGGAGAAACTGCACCTCCAGACGGGTCCTCCTGGGAGGATAATTACTCAAAAAGAGTCATTAGAGGCGGTTCATTTAATCTTAATTACAGTGTAGCAACTGTAACTTATAGAAATTCTGCATCTGCAGAAGCTAAATCTGTTGATACGGGTTTTCGATGTATCAAACATCTATAATTGTAAGTATTAAGATCGCTAAAAAAAGCTTAAAAATCAAAAATGTACCTTTTTTTGATAATCTTTGAACATAGTTATATCTAAGTATGTGGTAAACTTAAAAATTGAAGCTTATAATAAAATAATATTATAATGTTTCAAAAATCTTAATGAAAGGATTTCTTAGAACATGCAAAAAGTAAAATTTTCAGACAGAACCGTAATTTTGTTACTTTGTACATTTTTATCACTATTGCTTTTTTCCCTTACAGGGTGTGAAACATCCTCAACTCCAAGGGGAAGCGGCACAACTGATACAGATACAAATAAAGTTATTGAAACTGATTCATCAAAACTGATTGATACATCAGGTGAGGCTCCTCCAGGGTGTGGTGACGGAAAGCTGGCAGATGATGAAGAGTGTGATGACGGCAACACGAAGAGCGGTGATGGATGTAGCGCAAACTGTCTGTTTGTTGCTGAAGGCTGGAGTTGTAACCCTCCCGGGTATCCTTGCCATCAGGTGGCAAAATGCGGTGATGGAAATGTTGTTTTCCCTGAACTGTGTGATGATGGAAATCTGGACAAAGGAGACGGATGTTCGGATCTCTGCAAGGTGGAAATTGGATATAAATGTGATGCCGGCCAGCCCAGCCTTTGTACTGAGACTGTATGCGGCGATAGCAAAATGGAAGGTGCAGAGAGTTGTGATGATGGAAACGCAATTCCATTTGACGGCTGCAGTGCACTTTGTCAAAAAGAGCCGGACTGTTCTACCGGAGCATGTACATCAGGCTGTGGTGACGGCCTTGTTCTTGGTGAAGAGTGTGATGATGGAAACAATATAAGTGGCGACGGCTGCAGCGAAGACTGCAAAGTTGAAAGCGGTTATGAATGTCTGCAGGAAGGTTGTGCCGATGGAGATGCTTGTACACTGAATGTTGCTGTTGTTTACAGGGATTTTACTGGTGGATATCCAACAACAAATGATTTTGGCCTGCCAAGGTACCCTGATACCTCTTGTGATGCACCAGTTGGCGCTAAAGGAATGGTGAGCTCATCATTAGGCTCTAACTGGAAACCTGTTCAGGCAAGTCCACCTGCAAATGCCTGTGCAAAAAGTATTGCTGACTGGTATGACGATTCTAAAGCTGGAAATATTAAAGTTGGTTATATTAAACTCTATCCCGATGGCACCACAGGTAACTACGTGAATCGATATGGAGAAAATGGGGAAAAGTGGACAGGTGTTAAAAATCCTGAGCAGCCCATTAGTAATGATCCATGTACCGGTGCCAGTTTAGGCACTACCTGCCTGCCATGCAGCACTTTTAATCCCAACCAGTCCTGTGCCATTGAATTGATGGACGGAAACCCGCTGTTTTTTCCTGTTGATGATTTTGGAACAGATTTAGGTGAAGCTAAAGTTCCTGAACAGTATGGAGCTTTAGGATGGCCATGGGAAAAAGATTATCCTCCTTTATCTGCGACTCTGCACAGTTTTTATTTCACATCAGAAATAACATACTGGTTTGCATATGATGAAAACAATTCAGCTACTCTTAAATTTACCGGTGATGATGATGTATGGGTTTTTGTGAATGGTCAGCTTGCTGTTGACCTTGGAGGTGCCCACGCTCCTCTTGACGGGGCTATTACCATTAATAAAATGGATAATTATGGAATGACAACTGGAAATGTTTACAGAATAAATATTTTTCATGCTGAGCGAAAAATGGAAGGTTCGTCATTTAAGCTTACACTTGGCGGCTTTAATACTGCCAGAAGTGAGTGCAGACCTGAGTGTGGTGATGGTATTGTTGGACTTGGTGAGGAGTGTGATGATGGTATTAACGATGGCGGTTACGGTGAGTGTGGAGCCGGATGTAAACTTGATCAGTACTGCGGAGATGGATTTTTACAAAAAGAGTATGAAGCATGTGATGACGGAAACACACGAAACGGTGACGAGTGTCCTGCATCCTGCAGAATCATCGGAATTGACTGATTTTATTTAAGCATCTACGTTTCTACCCAATATATCCCCAATATTTTATTCCAAATCTTTACAAACCATTCCCCATCACTTAAACCCTGACAGGTTGTGTTGATAATGGGTAAGATAAAAGAAATTAATATTTATTAGTATTCTAATTTATTATTGTATAAAGTTAATTTTACTGCAGCTTATAAACAAACAACTTAATAGGTGCGAATATTATGATACATCCCGTTAAGATTAATGAACTATCACAAGGTGTAAAAAGAATTATTGAACAGGACGGTCCTGCGCCTGCCAAAATGATGGCTGCCTCAGGAATGGCTCCTCTTCCACCTGCGGAGCTTATTACTGCTCTTTATTATTTATCTTATGATGGTGATAACGGAATTAGTCAAAAAGCTCAAAAGACTCTTTTGGAACTTCCTGATAATATTCTTCTTTCAACAGTAAGTGGAGATATTTTTCCTGAAGTTTTAGATGGAATTGTCACTTTTCTTGTTAAGCGAGAGAAGGTTATTGAAAAAATAATTTTAAATAAACGTACTCCTGATGAGACATTTATTAAATTAGCTGAAACCCTTAAATCTGAAAAACTTCTTGAGATTATTATTGCCAATGAGCAGAGACTTTTAAGAACGCCAGTAATTATTGAAAAATTATATTTTAATAAATATACAAGAATGTCTTCCGTTGACAGGGCTGTTGAGCTTGCAATTAGAAATCATATAGAACTTACAGGTATTCCTGCATTTGATGAGGCGAAAAAGGCTCTGGAGGGGGAGCTTATTTTTGAGGCCGATGAAGAGCCCACACCAGATGACCTTAATTTTAACAATGCAGTGGAACATGCTGAAATATTAGCTGAAGCGCCTGTTGATGAAGTAAATGATGTTTTGGATGCTCTGGAATCAGGGGCGGCAGATGATAATAAAAGTGACATTGATGAAAATTCAGAGAAAAAAGTGGTTAACCTTGCAACATCATTAACCACAATGACAGTTTCTCAAAAGATCAGAATGGCTATGCTGGGCTCTGCAAGCCAACGGTCAGTTTTAATCAGGGATTCTAATAAGCTGGTTATTATGTCAGTGTTGAAATCTCCATCAGTAAATGATGCGGAAATTAGAAGATATTCATCTTTAAAAGGTCTCCCGGAAGAAGCAATGCGTTATATTTCATGTAAAAGAGATTGGACAAAACAGTATACTGTTAAACTTAACCTTGTAAATAATCCGAGAACTCCTATTGAATATGCAATTAGATTTTTAAATTATCTGCGCCCTAATGATGTAAGAGCACTTGAGAGAAGTAAAGATGTGCCCGGGGTTATAAGTAAAGCTGCAAAAGAGCTTAGAAAAAAGAGAACGAAATAAAAAATGAACAAATCAAATGTCATAAAACGTAAAAGAATAGATCCTGAACAATCATCTGTCGCTCTTCATAAATTATATGCAACAACTTTTCAGGGACTTGAAGGTGTTCTTGCAAAAGAGTTGTCTGATTTGGGTGCTCAACATGTTAAACCATCTGTAAGAGGTGTCAGCTTTAGAGGAACTCTCGATACATTATACAAAGCTAATTTGTGGAGCAGAACCGCAAATAGAATT
>JAFGVO010000429.1 GCA_016937935.1 Deltaproteobacteria bacterium
ATGTTTATTAAGCAACATAAAATTTTGCATTTTTCTGTTCTTCTGTTTTTTATCATTGGAATTTCTCTGAATGTAAAAGCCCAGTCAATAAGGGACATGGTTAACACCCACGTGGATGACAGCCTTAAAAAGGAACAGGAAAAAGCAGACAAAAAGAAAGAAGAAAAAAAGAAAGAAGAAAAAAAGAAAAAAGAGACTTCGACTTCACCTCCAAAAGAGACTGCCCCTTCCAAAGAAACGACAAAAGAGAATAAAAAACCTGTCACGAAAAAAGAGCTGCCAAAAGGTGAACAACAAAACGGGATAACATTTTCTATTTCTACTGATTCTGCAAAAAAAGATGTGCACCCTGAAGAGAAACTCCCCAAAAGAGTGCTTCATAAATATTTTCAATTAGACCCTCTTGCGGGTATTGGCTACAGGGGATGGGTTCCTCAGGATTATCCTGAAATTGAAACAAAAGTTGCAAGCTACTTTACCTGGCAGGTTGAGCTTAAAGGACGTTTTTTTAATCTCTTCAATTTAAAACGCGGATATTACGAATCAAACGGCCTCGCATCTCCAAGACAGCCTTACAAATCAAATGCCGCCAAATACGGCAGCTATGCAATAAAGAGCGCGTGGTTTCTTGCAGAATTTGGAATACCAATAATGAAGGCATGGGAGCCTGTCATCCGCTACGACACAAGAGCCTTCAGCACCACTATTAAAGCTAAAAACGGCAAAAACTTCTGTATTGTTGATTACAATGGTGACCCTGACGCCCAGTTTACATGCGATAATCCAGGAACTAAAGCAACAATGATCTCAGCATATGAATCTGCGGTAATCGGTGTAACATACTATCCGTCCAAAAATCCATCCCCGGTTGTTGAAGATAAAACCGGTAAAAAGTCTCCACTGTTCTTTGGCATTGGCTATCTATCCTACGTAAAACCCTACCAGGTGACAATCGGCAGCGAAGTCCTTGAACAGCTCCTTTTTACTGGACGCTTTTACGGCGGGGGCCTGGCATTCGGCACAAAAGCCGGAGGCGGAGTCAATCAGCTCTACCTTGACGTCTGGGCCCAGCTTGGACTTGGTGCCTCAAAAATAATGAAGGACCTCTCTTTAAACGATGTTGCCCCGTCGGACTGGCTTATTGGCTACATTCAGGGAAATGTCGCACTCTCATTTAAGTGGGCACCATTTAAATTTGCCCCTACAATTTTAATTGTTCCAACGGTTTCAGCAAGCGGCTCATCATTTTTTTTCTTCGAAACTCAAAAAAAAGAAGGAGAAAAATTTATCATGCCCAACGTAAACTGGGATATCCTTTACTCTGCCAGACTGTCACTTGTTATTACTTTGTAAACTGCTAGAAAGAGATGGCCATCAGGAGCTGGAGAGTCTGGGGAATTGTAAGGTCTGTATCTTTGTAGGACTGGTCAGTTCCGTTATCATTCCACTCGTAGGTACCTTTAAATGCACTCATTGGAAACAGAACTCCATACTGAAGACTGGCTCTGAAGTTGTCTGAGGTTGCAAAATCAACCCTTGCATCAACTTCTAAACCAAGATTATTGGAACTGTTTGATATTGTGCTCTCCTGATAAAATGATCTTGAGTAGAGAATATCAAGCTGGATACCAAGGTTTTTACCAAGTGGAGATTTTAAGAAATCATAACGAAGCCACGGTTTAAAATAGTAGGCCCCGGAAACTGTTCCAAGAATGTTATGAAACAGAATAAGGTCAACATTGTAGCCAGGGTTAAATGAACTTCTTGTAAAATTCTTTGCGTCATTATTGGCCTGATCAAAGGAGTTGGGAGCGCTCAGGCCTTCAACATCTCTGTCACCTGAGGCGATTCCAAACTCGAGACCGATTCTTAACTGATCTGAAAGCAGACCGTAATCAGCCTTTAAAACTCCAGACCATGTGAGAATGTTAAGAGCATTCATGTTTACAGCTGTTGATGACGGTTTTCCAATTTTTCCAAACTGAAAAGCAAGCTCTGCCTCAAGATGAAAAGTGTCATAAAGAAACTGGAACCAGAGGTCAGGAGTAAGTCCCCACATATCCCGCTTGTAGGTTGTAATATCATTATTTTCGATGTCGCTTTCATCATCCCATTCAAACTGCATAGCCTGTGCTCTGTAAGAGAAGTGCAGACCTGTATTAACTACCCAGTCCCCTCTTTTTAACATTGACAGCTGATCCTCTTTTTCGTGCTGATATGCAAATACACCGACAAGTCTGTAGGCTTCATCAACCTGGGAAAAATCAAAAGGTCTGCCAGCTTTACTTGTCATGCTTAGACCCTCATTGGGAAAATCAAAGGCAGGCATAACGAGCCATCCGTTTAACTTGAACGCAAATGAGATTCTGTCTACGCTGTCACCAAAGTCGTCGTTGATTCCGTCACCGGAATTGTAGAGCATTCCAGTACCCCAGTGCTCGGGCATACGTCCAAACTTCAACTGACCAAAGGGACTGTCCATCTCACCCCAGACTCTTCTCATATTAAAAAAGTCCGAACCGGGATTCCCCTGGGTTGTACCAAGCATTGCCCCGGTGGAAACAGTAGTGGCACCATCGGTAGTATTGAAAGAGGGAGTTGACCCCATCATCAAATTGTCAAAGAACATCAGCTCGGAATGAATGCGAACCTCTTCACTCAAATTGATTGTAGGGGCAAACATAAATCTCATATCCGCACCCGCAAGGGTTTTACATTTATCCTTATCAGAACACCCCGAATAACGATCACCGTTTAACGGAAAAAGTGAGTTGTCATTTCTAATGTAAAATTTGTGATAGAGGCCGGGACGAACTCTGAAATACCCATGGACTTCAAAAATATCCATGTTCCTTCGTGTCCAGTTCTCCTGCATATCTTTAGGATTGGAAACATTTGAGCCGGATTTGGAAGAGTCAAGCTCCTCCTCGGGATTCATCGCCCCAAGAGCAGAGTAATCCAGATCAAGATCATTGGACTCCTCTTCATCCTCTACTGTTCCTTCATCATCACCCTCGGTTTCATCCTCATCTAGTGATTCTGAATTGAGATCTTCCTCAAGTGATTCTTCTTCGCTCTCAATTGATTCACCATCCCCTTGGGGCTCTTCTTCAATTGCAGACTCATTATTCTCAGAATCCGTATCATTATCCTGGGCAAATACCACCCCGGTAAATAAAAAGAGAGTAATTAGAGTAAAAATAAAATAACGATAACTGATAGCCAAAACTGCCTCCTTGATACAATTATTAACAGCTTACTGTTAACCTTCTTAGCTTGTAATTGAAATAAATAACAGTGTTTTATCTGTTAAATCCATCAGTTTTTTTAGTTTTTGTTAAAATAGACAATTATTTACATTTATTCCAGTAGGTATCTTTATCAGGAGCACCAATACGGCACTGTGCAAGCTTTGATGAAACACCCTCTTTTTTTGCCTCATCGGCGCAAAGTTTAATATTTTCATTGAGAAGAGCCTCTTTGCCCTTGATTTTTTCCATCAAATCATCAATGGCGGCTTTTTTAAGATCGGGAATTTTTGCAATATCATCATCAAACTGTTTTGCACCGATAGCCTTTTTACCATCATAGAGTTTTTTCAAATCCTCAGCTGTGGGTTTTTCTTCAACAGGCTCGTCAGTTTTGGGCTTTTTAGCTTTTTTTACATCTTTTTCTGCAGCAGCTTCATCCTCAAGCGCTTTAAGCTTTGCTGCGAGCTCGTCATCCCAGCTCTTCATATCCCTGGCCTTCCAGTCTAAAAGAGCAACTTCTTTTTTCTTGTAGTCCTCATTAATTTTTGCAAGTTCCTCATCTTTTGAAGGAACAGTAATTTCCCCCCTTACCTTTTCAAGATTTGCACACATTTTATTAATCTCATCATCTGTGGCTTCAGGGGCGCACCCCCAAAAAAAAGTTGCAGATAAAAAAACAATCGGTATTATTGTCACATGTTTATTCATACTTTTACTCCTTCGTTGGATTTTATTTATTTTAACTCTCAAAAAATAAAACTTTCAACATATTTTTCCGGACCAATTCACTTCTCGCAACATACTAAAATAATTAGACAAATTTAGTGCACAACTGTGCAGCAAATACAAAAACGCTTAATTTTCAAACACTTACATGCTTTTTTAGACACAAAACTTGCATATCACCCAGTCAAAAAAAATAATATTTTAAAAAAGATTATTAAAAACAATTATTTAGATCAGGTGAGTAAAACGGCTAAACCTTGTGCATTATCCATTTTACCCGATATTATTACCATTTAAGAGCCTAAAATAGCCCCCATAACCATTGCTGATAATCTCAACATTTTAAAATATGCTTTTTTATTGAAAATGTTTTTTGATGAACTGTTTTGATACAAGCCAGGTTAACAATGCTGTCCATAGGAGGCCTATTGCCGGGGGCAGGAATAATTGCGTTTGACCGGCAGTATTTTCAATTGTTAAAAATAACCAGTGTGTGGGGATAATTCCCAAAAGATGTCTCAGATTATTATGAATAAAAAAAGCGGCAACGGGTAATAGTACCAGCATGTTAAAGCCTTTAAGATAAATCAGTCCCTGCATTCTGTTTGTTGCAAATGAATTTATCCCGAGCACATAAAGGGGCACTATCATTGCTGCCATAAATGAAATCAGAATATTAAACATTAAATTTATTTTAAAGAAAGGCTGAATTTGTAAAAAAAGAGTATTTACAAAAAATGTAAACAGGCAGGGTATCATGAACTTTGAAACAAAGTATTCAATTTTAGTTAGAGGAACAACACCCCATGCTTTTGCAATTCCGGTCTCTTTTTCGTCAATGAGCACCATGCTTGTAATAAAACAGAATGTCTGAGTATTTTCAATCACCCCGACCACTAAAAATATTACCAGATAAGGCTTCAGAATTTCGTACTTGTCTGCCATTGACGGCAAAAACCAGATGAAAAATGCAAAAAGTACAAGGGGTAAAAAAAGAAATCCTTTCAATGAAGAGTCCCGAAAAATAATTTTAAAATCCGCAATGGCAAGTTTTATTATTTTGTTCATTCAGCTCACCCCTATTTACGGACTATTTTTTTAACGAACATATTGTATGAAACCAGGTAGAACAGAGGTATCAGCACTATTGCACTGACTATTGAGTACCAGATATTAATGGCTGTACCGCTAACAGCTTTATCAATCAAACCAATACTTCCCTGAAGCGGGAACATGTACTTGAAAATGCAAAGGTCAATTGCCCCGAGATATTGAAGCATGGGGATTGTCACAAAAATTAAAAACAGAGGAACTGAGATAAAGGCAAATTTTAAAAACTCTGAGGCAAAGGTGAGCATAATCAGGCCAAGGAGTGTGGATAATACACAAACTCCTGCAGCACCTGCAAGATAGGCAGTCATATCAAAGTTGAACCCCTTTACAGAAATAACCAGACCTGTTGCACACAAAGTTCCTACAACCGACAATGAGATAATTTTGGCAAGGAGGATTTGATGAATACTTACAGGTGACACAAAAATCGCCGGCAGAATACCCTGTCTCATTTCAGAATAAAAGGAGAGTGCAATAAAAAAATATCCTATTACCGACGGGTCATTCAACACAATTGAAACAAGAATTTTTTCAAGGTTTCCAAGGTCTTTAAAAAAGAAAAGAATGAGACCGTAAATAAGGGTTACAACAACACTGATAGCGAGAATGTTATTTTTAGAAAGCAGCACAAACTGCCATTTTAATTGTTTCACAAATGTTTTCATCACTTGAGCTTTTTACCTGTCACTTTAATAAACACCTCTTCTAAAGTGGCATCTTCAGTATCAATTCGCTTAACATCTTCACCTTTAATAAAATTAAGAAAATCTCTGTTATCTCCAAGTTTATCAAGAAGAAACTCTTCAGTTTTTCCATTGGCCAGTTCTACAATCACAGCATCCTTGCCATATTTACTTTTAAGATTATCAGGACGATCGGTTAAAAGAAGTGTGCCATCAACAATAAACGACACTCTATCACATATTTCATCTGCGGCAGTCATGCTGTGGGTAGTGATGAAAACAGTTTTACCCGCACTCTTTAAATCCAGAATATGCTGTTTAATCAAGTGGGCATTTACCGGATCCATGCCGGTAGTGGGTTCATCAAAAAATAAAATTTCGGGATTATGCTGTATTGCACGAATAAAATTAAGACGCATCTTCATCCCTTTTGAATAATTCTCAACAGGAATATGGGCCGCATCCTGCAGGCCTACCATTTCAAAAAGCTCTTCTTGAGGTTTAATACTGTTATTTGGATAAAACGAGGCAAAAAGCGCCAGATTCTCACTTCCTGTCAGTTTTGGATAATGGTTGGGAAGTTCAAACCCCACACCGATTTTTTCAAGATATGAGTTGTCAATGTCAGATAAATTCTTTCCATCAATCAACACTGTTCCCTGATAGTTTTGAAGTATTTTGTACAACACTTTTTGAGCAGTACTTTTGCCTGCTCCAGAAGGACCGAGAAAGCCAAAGACTTCTCCATTTTCAACTTCAAAATTAAGCCCTTTTAAAGTAGGGGTATCATTTGACGGATATTGAAAGACCAGATTTTCTACTTTTATCATCGCTACCTTTTTCTAATCATTTTACAAAAAAACTTTTTAATCAGTAATAACAAACTAGCATTAAGATAAAATTATTACATCTATTTTTCAAATTTTTAGAACACTACATTTATTTATCAATTGATCAATCATGCTTTAATTCATATTGACACAGGGCTTGCGACTCTTCATAATTTTAACTACAGGTTTATCAGACACATTTTATTAATTGCATATTCAAATACATTACTCACCTGTAACAGGGAGGCGTCTATGATTATTTTTATTAAAAGATTATTTTTACTGTCTGGCATTTTACTTTTTATTGCAGGATGTACAGAAAATAACTCAACCGGGGGTAATGATTCTGACAGCGGAACATCCACAGAGCTCATAGCTGACACAGAGAGTGATACAACCGACACATCTGATTCAGCGGATACCGGGAATACTCAGGGGACTGACTCTGATACAACAACTGAAACTGATTCTATTTCTGACTTTGAAAGTGACTCTGTTACTGACTCTGAAAGTGACTCTGTTACTGATTCTGACACCACTACTGACTCTGAAAGTGATACTGTTAATGATTCTGACACTATGATTGATACTGAAAATGGCACTGACAGCGATTCTGTTACTGATTCAGACAGTGGCACTGACAGTGGTACAGACTCTGAAAGTGACACTATTGATGGCACAGATTCGGGCTTTGATTCTGAAACTGACTGGATTAATGACACAGCTACAGATTCCGCTGCTGATACTGACTCGGTCTGGGATACTGACACAGAAACTGATACTGCAACTGACTCGGAGGCTGATACTGCCAATGACACAGAAACTGATACTGCAACTGACTCGGAGGCTGATACTGCCAATGACACAGAAACTGATACTGCCAATGACACAGAAACTGATACTGCAACTGACTCGGAGGCTGATACTGCCAATGATTCAGACACTGGAGAAGATGTTGCCGTTATGATCGGACCGGTTGAAAGAAGCGGCAGTTACGTTCTTGAATTTAATGACAGTGAACACACATGGAAGTTTGTCTGCAA
>JAFGVO010000430.1 GCA_016937935.1 Deltaproteobacteria bacterium
CTGAAACCCCGGCCACCCTTGAATACAAATGATAAAAAATATCACCACTGTCAACAGCCTTAATCCTGCCAAATCGCGCCATAAAAAACCCTCCCTGATATAAATTCCAAACAAATAACTTCCCCAACCTACAACCCAAATTCGTTTTTGTCAATATTGGGGACTGTCACCATAATATGCCTGTCAATAATGGGGACTGTCACCATGAATCCCTGTCAATATTGGGGACTGTCACCATAATATGCCATAATAATGTGTCAATAATGGGGACTGTCACCATGAATCCCCATGAATCCTCCATGAATCCTACCATGAATCCTGAATCCCATGAATCATTATGAATCAATGAAACCCCATGAAACCCTGATATATTAAGTAATATCATTCATAATATGAGTAATAAAATCTTAAACAATGTAAGAACTGTAACTTTTTTACAACACATGCATGATATAATTGTCACAGTAAATCTAATTTGTATTATATTTAGTCTTCAATTTGACTACTTAGGCTCAGTAGCTTAAAATCATTTTGATTAATTGTGTATTTTTAAAATATTTACTGTTTTAACAAGTACTTGAAATAAACTCTGGAAAGGATAAAGTAAGATGCAGTCAGCTTATGACGCCTCAGGTTATGCAAACTTTGATTTAGAAGCGGGCATAATTTCTTCAAAGGATAATCAGAAACTTGCTCTGATGCCTTTAAGTCTTATCGCAGCAATGGAGTCATCCCCAGCTCTTTCAACAATTGCAGAAGAGCTTGGAAAACTGCATGCATCAAAAATATCTGATGCTGCTTCAGAAATGACAATGGATGATTTTTCTCTTAATCTTCAGACTGCTATTTCACTTATTGGTCTGGGAAAAATATCTATTGAGCTTAGAAATGACGCTCTTTTATTTAATATTAAACTTGAAGAAATTCAGAATATGAAAACTATTAAGGATGTTATCCTTGGTTTTCTTGCTGGCTATTTAAGTGCATTTTATCCACAAGCTCAGTTTAAAACTGTACTCCTTACAGAAAAGACTAATGAGCTTCTGGTTTTTGCGGGTAACGAAACCGCAGTTGAAAAAGTTGTAGCGTGGAGCAATGATGGCCAGAGCCCTGATGAATTGATTATGAACCTTCATAAAACCGGAGGTGCAATATGAGTTCAAAGGCTGCAATATTAGAAGAACTCCTCGGCAGAATCAAAAAAAACCGTGTCGAGATGATAATTGAACGGGAATCCGCCCTTCAGGCTGTACCGGATATTGAAGAAGCAGCTTCTGCTGAAGTTGAACCTGAAGAGATAACCTTTCATGATTCTACACAAGAATTAGACCCAATAATGGATGTTGAAGAGATTACAGAACCGCTTGAGGCGGACTTTCCTGTTGAACCATCAATGGAGGAGGCTGAAGAGACTTATAATGAATCTCGTCAGTACGCTCCACCTGCTCAAAGCATCACTTCAATAGTACCTGAAGAGCCTGTTGCACCAGTTTACATTGAAGAACAGGAAGAAATTGATACCATCGAAGAAACTGCTGAGATAACTGATTCAACAGATGACCCGGAGCAATACAATCCTGTTGTATTTGATCAAAAACCTAAAAATATCGAAACAGTCGCCAACACGATATCAGACATATCTATTAAATCTTATTCCTTATCGGCTGTACTTGATAGAGCATTCAATTTAGGAAAATAATAATTTTAGGAAAGTAACAATGATAAAATCCATCAGAAATATTTTAATACTCTCATTACTTATCATGATGAACTCTTGTGGAGCGGCTCAGGTTCAAACTACTCCCATAGAACTTCAGCCCCTAGAAGAGTTTAAAGCTTTAGAAATAATTAGAAATACTCTTGCACTTAAAGGTTACAAGATAGCGCCTTCTGCAACAGTTACACTATCAAACAACTCAACTTTCAATACTGATATTTCAGTTGTAAATGAGCAGATTTCAGTTGAATATGTTACTGAGCAGGATACCCGTGATAAAGGATATATGCCCGCGACAGCTGCCGGGTCAAGACTGCATGTCCTGCCTGCAACAATCAAAATAAGTGAGACAGTAACAAGCCCCACTTATATTTTAATTCTTAATGAAGACCAGTACATGTATCATGCACGGCCAACTCCCGATTTGAGGGCTCCTGTTACCTATCATGAAGTTGAAAACAGATTAATAAGAGATTTAAATGATTTCTTGTCATGGTATGAAAAATCCGCAAAAGCACAGCAATAAAAATATGATTTTAGTTTCTGATATTGGAAATACCCACACTTCTCTTGGCCTTTTTAAAGATGATACACTTATTTTAAAGTGGAACGTTCAAACATCAAAAGAGCGTACAACAGATGAATGGGGACTTACCTTTAAATCCTTTTTTGAGATGCATTCTATCAAGTTGTCTGAAATCTCAGGAGTTGCCATCTCATCAGTTGTCCCTCCTGCTGTTTTCGCACTAAAACAGGCTGCACAAAAATACCTTAACTGCAATCCTCTTATGGTTGGCCCTGGAATTAAAACAGGCTTATCCTTAAGATATGACAACCCTAAAGAAATTGGGGCTGATAGAGTTGTAAATGCTGTGGCAGCAAAACACTATTACAAAAAAGCAGCAATTATAATTGATTTTGGAACAGCGACAACTTTTGACTGTGTATCAAATAACGGGGAATACCTTGGAGGTGTTATCTGCCCTGGAATTGGAATATCCCTTGATGCACTTGTAACAAAAACAGCCAAATTATCAAAAGTGGAAATTGCAAAACCCCCATCGGTAATTGGCAAAACAACAGAGCATGCCATGCAGTCGGGAATTTTATACGGCTACACCTCAATGGTGGATGGACTTATAAAAAGACTCATTAAAGAGATGAACGATACACCTGTAATTATCGCAACCGGCGGACTCTCACAGATTATCACACAAGAATCTGAAACAATCGAGCATTACGAACCGGATCTCGCAATGAATGGCCTTAAAATTATTTTTGAAAAAAACAGATAAGAGTGTAACGAAAAGTCAGATCTAGGTGGGCATGTTGCCGTTTCTTCTGTTTGGTCTCTCTTCAACTTTATTAAAATGAGATTTCAAGTGTCTGTATAATTTTGCTCTTGTTTCGCTGGGATTTATTACAGCATCAACATATCCCCGCTCCATTGCTCTTGCAGGATTGAGAAATTTGTTTTCATATTCCTCAACTTTATCCTCAGTAGCTTTATCCTGATCGGGAGCTGTTGCAATCTGCTTTCTAAACAGAACCTCTACAGCACCGGCAGCACCCATTACAGCAACTTCAGCTGTTGGCCATGCAAGATTCACATCTGCTCCAACGTGCTTGGAACTCATCACAATGTAGGCTCCACCGTAAGCTTTACGCATAATTACTGCCAGCTTTGGAACTGTTGCTTCGCAATATGCATACATAAGCTTTGCACCATGAGAAATAACACCATTATGCTCCTGCCCGGTTCCAGGTAAAAACCCTGGTACGTCAATAAGAGAAATAATTGGAATGTTAAAAGCGTTGCATGTTCGAATAAACCTTGCTGCTTTGCGGGATGCATTAAAATCTAAAACACCCGCCATCATTGCAGGCTGATTTGCAATAACACCAACAGAGTATCCCCCGAGTCGTGCAAAACCGACTACAATATTTTTTGCCCAGTTTTTATGAATTTCAAAAAATGAGTTATTATCAAATATTGTTTTTACAATTAATTTAACATTGTAAATCTGCTTGGAAGATTCAGGAATTGCAGTATCAAGCTCAGAACAGTCACGCTCAACGGGATCTCCGGTTTCCATGTAACGTGGTTTTTCAAGATAACTTTGAGGAAGATATCCCAAAAGCTCTCTTACTCCTGCAATTGCGGCTTCATCATCTTTATAAACAAGCTGGGCAATACCACTTGTTCTGGCGTGAACATCAGCGCCACCAAGTGATTCAGCATCAACATCTTCAAAAGTAACAGTCTTTACAACCTTGGGACCAGTCAAAAACATATAACTCTGTTTTCTGACCATTACCACAAAATCAGTTAAAGCCGGTGAATAAACCGCACCACCTGCGCAAGGTCCTAAAACCATAGAAATCTGTGGCAAAACACCTGAACTCAGTACATTTCTTCTAAATATCTCACCATATCCCCCAAGGGAATCAATACCCTCCTGAATTCTCGCACCACCTGAATCGTTAATACCCACAAGAGGAGATTTAGCCCTCAATGCCAGGTCCTGAATTCTTGCAATTTTCTGGGCATGAGCCTCACCAAGAGAACCACCCATAACTGTTCTGTCCTGGGAGTAGGCAAAAACAACTCTGCCATTTACTTCTCCTGAACCTGTAATAACGCCATCACCCGGAATTCTCTTTTTTTCCAGACCAAAGTCAGTAGAACGGTTAACAACTCCGGCACCGATCTCTTCGAATGTACCTTCATCAAAAAGCATTTCAAGCCTGCGCCTGGCAAGTCCATCAAAGTTATTCTGATTATTTTCCTGTTTATCCATTTGATTTTCCTTAGGTGGATTTTCCTTAGTTAAGTTTTCCTTAATCAATTTTTCCTCAGTTTTCTGTTCATTTATATCTCGTTTTTTTCTTAACTCGCTAGATGGGACATCAAACATATTTCACTTATTCCTTTAAATTAATTAATATTAATTAATTTGTGACCCTCTCTAGCAACAATCACACCAGACTTCAAGCAACTTTTACAAAGTTATTTTAAAAAAAATATATATAGAATTCAATCACTTACAAGACTGTAATTTTAAAGGACTTTTTAAATCCCATCAAAAAAATGAAAGATTTTTTACGCAGTGCAAAGAATATTACGCACCACTAGAGTTAATTATAGTGAATAAAGTGAGGCCGCAACTTTTTTCCACTCTTTTAGATCATTCTCAATTTGCATTCCATCAATAAGTTCCTTTGTTATAAGCTTGTCAAAAGAGTCATAGCTATTACCACTTATGGAGTCAATTATTGCAGATGCAAAAAATACTGCATTTTTAACAGTCAGCTCAGATGGTTTTGCCTCTGGAGGTGAATACTGACCGGCTACAGCATCAACAAGAACCTCCGGTAAACCCCACATACCCAAAAGATAGGCCCCTATGGAAGAGTGATCTATTCCACTTTTTTCTTTTTCGGTAACTATAATAGGTTGTTGTAATTTTTTAGATTCAAAAATGATCTCCTCTAAATATTTGGGCATCTGACTTGCCAAAACCAGGATTCCGGAAAATCTCAACAGGCCCGCAGCAAAAGCGATCTCTTTTGTTTTACTATCTTTAAACATATTTGCAGCAAGCATAGCAGTCATCTCACTATCAGATCTTAGTTTATCAATACTAAACCCTTTGATCTCAACTGATGGACTAAATGATCTGAAAATTGCCAGAGATGTTGCAACTGATTTTATTGTTGCCACTCCAAGATGAAGAACAGCTTTAGTTATGCTTAAAACCGGAATGCTGCCTCTTCTGAAAAAAGCTGAATTTGCCAGCTGAAGCATTTTAGCCGCCATTGCAGGCTCAAGTGAAATAACACGTGCGATGGCATTTGTAGAACTTGTTGTGCTGCTTAAAACCCTGTTTAATTCAAGTAGGATATCTGGAACACTCGGAAGAGATTCGACCCTTTCTGCTGAGTCAGAAATTTGAGAACCTCTTAGAAAAACTCTTGTTTTTAAAATTCTATCAAGAGATTTGATAAAATTATTAACATTCCAGGGTTTTGTAATAACCTGATGGGCTATTACATCACCTGGTGATGTTAATACAAATTCTGAAGCTGAAAGCATTATCCTGATAGATGAAGGATATTGATCTTTTGCAATCTTCATCAGTTCAAAGCCGTTCATTCCCGGCATATCAAAATCACTTACTAAGACATCAAAAGAATCTTCGCGTAAAAGGTCTGCTGCTTTTTGAGGATCACTTATATATTTTGCCGACCACTGTGGCTTTCGTCTGAAATTTCTCTCAATTGACGATAAAATTGCCTGATCATCATCTACAAAAAGAATTTTCACCTCTTCACTCACTGTTCTCCCCCTAAGTTGTTATAAATAATCTTTAAGAAAAAATTTAAC
>JAFGVO010000431.1 GCA_016937935.1 Deltaproteobacteria bacterium
ATTTATGGTCTTGAATATTATATCTCCTGCTCCGCGCACCTTATTACCTTAGGCACATCAATAATCAATGCTATTCCGCCGTCTCCCAATATTGTACCCCCTGATATACCCTCAACATTCTGATAAATCTTTCCAAGGGATTTTATAACGGTCTGATGATTACCGATTATTTTGTCAACAACAATTCCCACCCTTGAATTGGTTGACTTTACAATAACAAGATGCTCTATTGCAGGAACAGCAGTTTTAATATTAAAAAAATGTCTGAGCCGTACATAGGGAAGCATTTCGCCCCGAACGCTTGTGAGTTTACGGCCTCTCGTGCTTTCATTGGGATCAGGAATAAGCTCTACGCACTCATCTATAACATCCATGGGAATTACAAAACGGTTTTCCCCGACTCTTATGAGAAGTCCTTCAATTATAGCCAATGTAAGGGGCAGCATAAGATTTATGGTCATTCCATGGCCGGGTATATTTTTTATGTCAATTGACCCGCGTAAATTTTCAATTTCTTTTTTAACAACATCCATACCTACGCCACGGCCCGAAACATTTGTAACAGATGAGGATGTTGAGAATCCGGGATGAAAAATAAGGTTCAGCTTTTCTTGTTCAGTCATATTATCTGCATTGTCAATAATCTCTTTTTCAATTGCCTTTAAAACCAGTTTATCAATATCAATTCCCCTGCCGTTATCCCGTATGGTTATAACAACAGAGCCGCCCTTATGAGCTGCGCCCAAAAAGATTTCTCCTGTTTCGGGTTTATTGTTTTCCATTCTCTCGGCCGGGCTCTCTATTCCGTGATCAATACTGTTTCTTATAAGGTGAACCATTGGATCTTCAAGCCTGTCAAGCACTGTTTTATCAAGTTCTGTGTCTGCGCCGCTTGTATTAAGATCTATTTTTTTACCAAGTTCATCAGAAAGATCTCTTACCAGCCTTTTAAACTTGTTAAAACTTGTTCCAATGGGAAGCATTCTTATATTTAAAACACAATCTCTTAACTCTTCAGTTAAACGCTCTATTCCCTCAACTGTTTTTGTCATGGCCGGAGTATCGTTTTCAAGGGCAGCCTGACTTAACCGGGCCTGTGTTATTACAAGTTCTCCAACAAGATTAATCAGATAATCAAGCTTGTCAGAAGGTATTCTCACACTGCTCTGATACCTGGATCTGTTAATATCACGCCGGCCAGTCATTAATGTATCATCAGAAATTGATAAATCCTGTTCAGATGATAATGTATATTCATCAGTTTCCGGTAATTCATAAAACACAGAATCAAGAGTTTCAATAATATATTCAGATTTATCCTGAAAAATAAATATATTCTCTATTTCTTCAAGACTTGCTTTGGTTTCAAGATTAATTTGCCATTCAAAATATGATTTTTCAGGATCCATGTCTTCTATATCCGGCAAATTTGTTGTGTCAGCTGTAATTTGAGCTGTTCCAAGCTCTTTTATTTCATCCAGAATAATAGCCGGATCCATGCCGGAAGAAAAAACATCTTCCATGGGCCGGTATTTTATCAAGAAAATGTTAATCCAATATCCCGAAGGCTTATCCATTGAGGCTGATTGATCTGCTTTTTTTCTTTTTTCTTCCTCATTAAATGTTTTGGTAAGCTCAGCTTCTTCGATTAAAACAGTCAGTTTTTGAATAATATTTTCTGCTATTATGCTGTCCTGTTCCTGATCCGGCTCGTGGAGCATTCTGCTGATAAGATCTCTTGAAACCAAAACAAGATCAATAAGCTGTTTATTTACACCGATGCTGCCTGTTCTAACTTTATCAAGAGCGGTTTCCACATGATGTGTAAACCCGGCTATCTTATCAAATCCGAACATTGCTCCAGAGCCCTTGATTGTATGCATGGCCCTGAAAACTTTATTAAGACACTCCTGATCCGAAGGGTTGTTTTCCATCTCAAGAAGATCTTCTTCCAGCTTGCCCAGAAGTTCTTCTGCTTCATTTTTAAAAGCATCAATGTATAATTTTGTCTCATCGGAATTGTTTTTTTTACTCATGAATACCCTCTTTAATGTATCTGGTCATTAACAGTGCCCGGCCAATAATGTTTTCACTAATAATTAAAATAATATAAAATTTACTTCAGCACTTTTTTTACAACAGAAATAAGCTGATCGGGCTTGAATGGTTTTACTATCCAACCTGTTGCACCGGCAGCTTTCCCCTCCTGTTTTTTGGAATCCTGGGATTCAGTTGTAAGCATTATTACAGGCGCAAACCTGCAGGTACTGTTTTTTCTAATATTTTTGATAAGTTCTATACCGTTCATATTGGGCATATTCAAATCAGTTATAACCATATTTACTTTTGCCGTGGCCAGTTTTTTCATGGCATCAGCTCCATCAACAGCCTCTACAATATTGTAACCCGCTTTTTTCAGGGTGAAGCTTATCATTTGTCTGATACTTGCAGAGTCATCCACAATCAGTATGGTTCCGCTCATATTTCCCTCACTTTCAAAAACTGTCAATATGAATGCCTCTTTTTAAAAAGGCCTGATCAAAAAAATCATTTTTATCTAAAAATTCGATAGTTATATTCTTTTTTTTCATTGAATTCATAATCGAAAGTATCAGCTGTGTACCAGCTGTATCAATTTTTTCTGTTTTCTTTAAATTAAAAATCACTTTTTCTGTGTCATTTTCAATTTTTTCCAAAAACTTTTCTTTTATGCTGCCGCACTTATCAATGGTTATTTTGGAACCAAAATAAAGGGTGCTGGTTTCTTTCTTTTTTTTTACCTTAAATGACATCTCCCAATCCTCCCTGCTTACAATAAAAATAAGCCTGAACCTTTAAAAAAGTTCAACATTATCCCCAAAATCATCTTCATCTGATGAACCTGCCATGTCTGATGAACCTGCCATGTCTGATGAACCTGCCATGTCTGATGAATCCGATAAGGATCCGTCACTATAATTATTATCACTGAAATCATCAAAAAAATCTATTTCAGAAGACTCCGTCGGCTGTGATGAAAATTGACTGTGCGAATCAAAAAAAAGTGAATCTTCCACATCATTGGAAGTTTCAAAATTATTCAAGGCTGATCTTGCAATGGCCTCGGCCTTTCTTTCGCTTTCCATGGTATATCTTTTTCTGAGCTGGGCCAGG
Organism: Deltaproteobacteria bacterium; assembly: GCA_016937935.1. GTDB lineage: Bacteria > Myxococcota_A > Polyangia > JAAYKL01 > JAAYKL01 > JAFGVO01. Next base: position 3,154 of record JAFGVO010000431.1, read on the forward strand.
GCCTGTTCGTTTTGATTAACCTCTTCAATAGAAATAACCGGAAGAAGGGTTTTTAAAAAATTATTCACATTAGCCGTAAGTCCTGTAAAGAGCCTGTCAATTACATAGGTAAAACTTATAGCATTAACTGTTTTTTCAATTGAATCGCTTAAGTGTTCAGAAGTATTTATTACATTTTCAATTGTTGCTGTAAAATCCCTGTTAAGATTATTTAAATCTGTATTGGAATTGGAGCTTTTATTTTGTAAATCTGACAAACGATCCATTTGAGGTGATATTTGGTCATTTAAAACTCTTTTTATATTTATGTCATGACTGTCTATCTGATTAAGAAGGTTTACCACTTCAACGGAGATATTATTTGCCATGTCAGAAACCCTCTGAACCTCCTGGGCCAAGGTGCTTAAGGCATTACCACTGTTGCCGATACGGGCTGACTCTATTTGAGCATTAACTGCAAGCCGCTTGATACTGTCAGAAATTTCGCTGATTTTTTTAAAAGAAACAGATGTTGTTTTTAAACTGCTTGAAACTCTGTGAATCTGTTCCAAAATAAACTTGTTAACTTCAAAAACCTCTGAAAAGCTTCTGGTCATGGATAAAATATTTTTGATTTCAGAGCTGAAGCATGATACAAGGGAACCCTTACTTTTAATACATTGATTAATTATTACGGGCTTTTTAATTTCAAATTGTTTTATATCATTATTTTTAATTTTCTTAGATTTGGCTATACCTGTTTTTACATGGGTTTTTATTCCTGCTGCCGCTGATATTCTTTCAATCATCTTTGAAAGGGTGGATGATATGCTGCTGAACCCCGAAAAAAGATCTTTTCCTGATTTTTTTATTTCCTGGGAAACAAGTTCTATCTGAACCCTCTGTATTGATGCAATTTTAAATGACTCGCTTAATAAAATACGGGCCTGTTTATCATTTAATGTTCCGGCACGATCCACTTTGGAACATATATCTTCAAAGGCCTCGCCGATATGCTCTATCTGCTGCCTTGTAATATCATTGCTCTGCATGGAAGTGATAATATTATTTACAATTTCAGATATTTCATCGGAACTTTGGGCCGCCTCCTGACTTATTGAATCAGAATAACTGCTTATATCACCAATTGATTTTAAAACATTTTCAAGGGTATCTTCAAAATCAGATATTTTTTTGCGGCTATTATTAATGAAAGTATCGATTTTAGTTTCAAGCCTGGAAATATCTTCAAAAGTAATAACAAGATCTGAAAAAAGATCTTTTATTATTTTATCTGTCTGCCTTGAAATAAGGTCTATTTTAGAAGCAAAAAACAAAGTGTTTC
>JAFGVO010000432.1 GCA_016937935.1 Deltaproteobacteria bacterium
AAATTTGTTCATGCAGACATAAAAGCAAAATCTGTACCAGTTAGAAAAGTCTAAAGCACAATAAACATCAAACAATATAATATGCTGTAATTATTAAGTTTATCCCAATACGCGTGGGCCTCCGTCCTGGATCGGTTGGACTTTGAGGCTAAAAAAGTGGCACAACTGGCACGATTTACACCGTTGTGCCGGTTAATTGTGCCAGTTAAAACAAGGCTGACTGGCCTCCGTCCGGGAACGGTCTGGCCTCCGTCCGGGAACGGTCCGGGTGCGGAGGTATGGTTCTGATACAGTCTGATTTGGAATAATGTCTGCAACTTTGTCATTCCAGACTTTTCAAAATTTTTAGTTATTTTTTACAAAAGCTCTTCAGGTAAAAGAGGAGAAGGTTTTCCGGTAGTTACAAGCCACAACTGATGTGCAGCTCTCGTCATTCCCACATGCATAAGGTGTCTTGATTCATTATTTACAGGATAGGTCTCATTGTTACAATCAACCATAATGACATAATCAAATTCCAGCCCTTTAACCTGACGAATTTCAGTAACCTCGATACCTGGCTTAAAAGAAAAATCCTGCATTCCCACAAATCTCAAGTATGGGATCTCAGCCTTTTTTAGTCCCTGATAATAAATTTTAGCCTGGGAAAGATGCCTTGCTACAACAGCAACATTTGAATGGGGTTCTCGTGAAAAAAGATCCCTTAGCGATCCACTTAAAAAGTCAACAGCCTGACCAGGATCAGAAAACTGATGAAGTTCAACAGGAGCACCATGTCTTGTGGCAATAGCTTTATCTCCCGCAAGAGGTCCAAGAACCTTTGTTGCGATTTCCATTACTTCAATTGTAGAACGGTATGCAATTTTTAAAGGTTCAACCCTTGCGCCTCTTATTCCGGCTTCATCTAAAAAGGTCTCCCAGTCGTCAAATCCACCCTCTCTTACAATCTTTTGAGCTGTATCTCCAGCCATTGTCACCGGTCTGTTTCTTCCAACAGTATCTAACAATACCCTCACCTCAAGTGCACTGAAATCCTGAACCTCGTCAATCATCATATGATCATATTCTATTTTTCTACTGCCCTCTTTCAGCCATCCCATTTTAAGCTGATAAAGTCTTAATAAAACAGCATCATCTTCAACATCAATAACAGCCTCTTCCCCGTCATTATTATCGTCTTCATCCGTATCCATATAACCGGCAATTATTTTATACTGACTTGCACACCACTCATAAACAGTCGTAAGTTCACCCTCGGTAAATTCACAAGGTGCATGAATATTAAACATCTCAATCAATCTGTTTTTGTCAGTAAATAGATCTGCCCAATCAGATATAATGTTTCCTGACTCCAATGCCATTGCTCCAAGAATTGAATCAACAGCTATTGCTGTTTTATTATCGAGTTCTTCCCCGTTATCTTTACCAATTCTCGTCTCACCATCAAGCCATCCCGCAATTCGCCGTCTTCTAACATCAAGAGGAACGCGTTTAAGAAAATTCCAGGCTGTTTTAACACGTTTTGCATCCTTAAAAGGTTCAATTGCCTCAAGAAGTTTATCTGTCCATTTCTCATCCTGCATATCAGTCATGTCAGAGAGAATCCTTAACACAGCCGGATGTTTTTTTACTCTTGAAACAACAGAAGGGGTCCATTCACTATACGCAGAGGGCAATCCCTTTATAAGACGTCGTCTTAAACGGCTTGTCCATTTTGCAAAGGTCCACACTTTAACACCTCTCACCCCAAGAGAAGGCAGAACCTCTTTAATGTAAGATGCAAGAGCGTCATTTAAAACAATTACAATCATATTTGCCGGATGGAAATTTTTTCCTCCTCGATATGCAAGATAAGCAATTCTATGAAGACCAACAGTCGTTTTGCCAGATCCCGCACTACCCTGAATTGCAAGAAGTTCATTTGTATCATTTGAGATCATTGCAAACTGCTCTTTATCAAGGAGACCGGAAATTTCAGGGAGATGTTTATCGGTTCTAAAAATGCCAGCACTGTCAATACCAAGATGACCTTTAGATGCAGCCCTGACAGATGTTCCCTGACCACCTTTTAATGTTGACGAGACATCCTTTTGTGTAATCCACTCGTCACCTCTTTTTACAAATGTACCCTGAGGCGCATCAATCCGCCGCATCTGACCATCTGTAATAGTGACTGACCTCCGGCTTTCAACAATTCCACTTCTGGGTTTTCCCCCAAAAACCTCATCGTAATCATCACCCTCTTCATATATGTAGTACATCCTGCTTATGGGAGCGTTGCGCCAGTCAACAATACTTACCCCATCTTTTGCAGAGAGATATGTACGTTTTCCCAATAACACATCTCTTTTACCTGTCTCTTCATCAAGCACCATATGTCCAAAATACGGACTATCAGGATCAAGAGGAACATCCTCCCCCTGCCCCCTTTGTGCAGCAAGGGCCTGAAGCCTGGTCATCTGCTCTACAAGTGACGGAACATCCTCAGGAAGTGCTTCAGCAATAGCATCCCTCAACTCTATAAGTTCGGTATCATAACCCATGAATGATGAGCTTTTGCCTGAAATTGATAAAAGGTGTTTACGAACCTTTTTCAGCTCTGACTCTTCTTCATCAATTATTACATCTTTTGTTTTCTGTTCGCTCAATTTATACCCTGTCTAATCTGATTAAGTAAAAAAACGGGATATTATCATGATAATTATATGAGTCTTTAAAAATGTGATTTTTTTTCACTTTTTTACAAAAAAAAAGAGAGCTCACATGGCCCTCTTTTTTACAAACAGCTTCTGAAAACTATTTTGATTTTAACAGACGTTCCGCTTCAAGCCAGTTCTGAACATCATCATCAGAATATCCCGCATGAAAAAGTTCACTTGCTTTTGCGCTTATCATCTCATCAGTAATGACTTTTTTCTTTGCTGGAGCTTTTTTAGCAGCTGCTTTAGTTGCTGCAGGTGCTTTTTTAGTCTCAGTTTTAGCTGCTGCTTTTTTAGCTGCAGGAGCTTTTTGGGTTTCAGTTTTAGCTGCTGCTTTTTTAGCTGCAGGAGCTTTTTTAGTAGCTGCTTTTGTAGTTGCTGTCTTTTTTGTTGCTGTTTTTTTGGTACTTGTCGCCATGACAATCCTCCATATTATTAGTTAAAACTATTAGTTATTTACTCTTTTTTTATAAATGATCAAAATAAAAATAGACATTAATATTAT
>JAFGVO010000433.1 GCA_016937935.1 Deltaproteobacteria bacterium
GTGCGAACTTTTTAAAAATAATTAAAAAAAGTTTGATAATATCTAAATTATTGTTGTTTTTTGATGGAAATTTCTGGACTGTTTTTTTGTATGGGTTTAATATTATTTATCTTTATTAAATAATTTACATTTTGGTGTAGGCAAAAAGTGCAGGCGCTTGCACTTTTTAGCGTTGTTTGTTGTATTAGTTGTATTTATTGCATATTAAAATGAGAATTTCTTGTTGCCCTGTCTTGCTTTCAGGAAAAGTATGTGTTGTTTTAATGAAGTATCGCACAGCGAAAAGTGTCTGTTTTTTTGCAATTTCCAGAAAGCTTTTTTGGCGCCAGATAATCTACTTACGTTTTTATTTACAAAACCTGCATTGTGGGATGAACCACTAATTAGAGAATGGTTTTTAACTGGTGATAATTTTTTTAGACCGGGTTTTGAGGATTTTGTAGAAGTAGGCGCATACTGCAATCATTCCTATTGCTATTAGCTGGCTTGTTGAGAGTGAGAGAAAACCGCCACGTTCGTCCATTCTTATAAATTCAAGGAGGAATCTTGCTATGGCGTATGAGACCATTGAAAATATGAAAACCTGGCCGTCGAATTTTTTGTATCTGGGAACAACAAAGTAGGCGGTTGCGGCAATCAGGAGGGCTGCGATGGATTCATACGCCTGTGTTGGAAATACGGGCAGTGAGTCGAGGCGGTATGAGGGAAGGTCTCCAGCGAGCCATTGCTGTCTTGATGCTGGTGAAAAGGAGGGGAATGATACTCCCTGATGGGAGTGGGTTACAGATCCGAAGCAGCATCCTGCCAAAAGACAGCCCATTCTTCCCCAGGCCAGCCCCAGCATTATTGACCAGCCCCCCATGTCCATTATTTTTCCAGCGGGCCATTTGTGTTTTTTTATGTACCAGATACTGAAGACGCCTGCTGCAACGAGCCCTCCATAAAATGCGAACCCGGCACCTGACAGCCACGCCAGACAGTTTTTATTTACAGGGTGACATAGCTCTTTGGCGGTATCCCAGCTGCCTTTTAGTGCTTTACAGTCAAGTTTGTCAACGTGCCAGTCAACCTTCGACGGATCTATGCACACATTGATGTAGTCATAGAGGTGTCCATCAGCAAATATGTGAAGAATTTTTGCCCCCGCAACTCCGAAAATAACCATAAGAATTCCGAAATCAATCATCATTCCGGAATTCAGACTGTTTTGTGCAGCCCATCTTTTTGCAAGAAATATTGCGAGTAAAAAACCAATGGAGAGCATTGTAAAGTATGCGGGTATGTGAATAGAGCCTATGTAAAAAAAAGAGGGGTCCATATCAGGAATTAAAATTTGTAATCGTAGGGTTCAATGCCGGCTCTGTCTGCCATAATTTCTATTATTCCAAGCTCTTTTCGAACAATTTTCTGGTGATTGCGATATTTGTCAATTTGACCTTTTGATGCGTAATAAAATGATCGCTCAATGTTTTCAAGAATAAGAAGAAAGTGTGGATGCATTTCCGCAAATTTTTTGGGAGGACTCATCTGCTCAGCCTGCCTTGCATTTGTTTCAGCCATTGCGTTTGCGTAGGCGGCAAGTCTTTTATCATGAAGATTAACTTTTACGTATTCGTTAATACGTATTGCGTAGTCCAGCATGATTTTAAAGCTGGTCTCATATTGCTTTGATGTCTGGGCGGCATTTGTAAAAACGGGAAAAATAAACATTAAAGATACTATTGCTGCTACAACCATATTTTTTTTATATCTGCTTAAATTTTTATTCATTTTTACTAATCACTTTCAGTCCATGTCTGGCAGCAGTTTTTTCTGCCTCTTTTTTACTTTTTCCACTACCTGTGGCTAACACCTCGCTGTCCACAATAATTTCCACTTCATATGTTTTATCATGATCAGGCCCCGATGATCCAATAAGATTATATGACGGGGACTGATTTTTACTTTGCAGCTCTTTTTGCAGCCATCCTTTATAATCATCTGTATCTGAACTTGCTACCACATTTTGAATCATATCTTCAAACCATGATAAAACAGTTGTTCTGCATGTTTCAAAATCACTATCTCTGTAAATTGCTGCTATTACCGCTTCAACACAATCAGAAAGTATAGACGGTTTAACTCTTCCGTTATTCCCTATTTCTCCTTTGCCAAGAAGAATAAGGGGACCAATGTTTAAATTTTCAGCAACTTTTGCAAGATTTTGCTCATTGACAAGTGATGATCTAAATTGTGTGAGTTTTCCTTCTGGCCATTTTTCTATCATCCCCATGAGTCTGTCCGAAATAATCAGATCAAGAACTGCATCTCCTAAAAATTCAAGTCTTTCGTTGTAATTCCAATGGGGGTGTTCTTCGTTAAAATATGATTTATGTGTAAACGCTTCAAACATCAGGTCGCTGTTATTAAAGGAATAACAAATGTTATTTTCTACAGCACTTTTAAAATCATCTATTTTAATGTTTTCGGTGCAAATATTTTCGGTTAAAACTTTATTTTCTTCGTCCATTTTTATTCCAGAGCTGTAAATTAAAAAAAAAGCCAGGTAACATATAAAACTTTTTAAATTTTTTTAAACAGTAAATTATCGATTATAAATAATATTAATTTTTAAAATGAGTTGTTCAAATTTTATTATAAGTATAAATGATAGATTATGAGATAAACTCTATAGAGGGTTTAAATTAAAATATTAAACTGTAAGAAGGCCAATTTTGAGACTATTTTTAACTGTTTTTCTGTTTTTATTATTATCCGGATGTACCGTCATTAAAGCGGATAAATTTGAATATGATGTGGTTCCTGATATTGGCGCCGGTTCTACTTATGATATGGAAGATAGTGACACGGCCACAGACAATGACACGGCCACAGACAGTGACACGGCCACAGACAATGACACGGCCACAGACAGTGACACGGCAACAGACAGTGACACGGCAACAGACAGCGATTCCCTTTAAAACTCCTACAATTTTTTATTTATTAAATTTACTTAAGAAATTTTCGATTTTGATTGTCAGCATCTGGGGATATTCAAGTGGGGAGAAGTGACTGCCTCCTTTTACTAGAAGGTATTCTCTGTTTGGGAGTTTTGACTTTTTAGACATCAGTTTTTTATAATTGACAAAAATGTCCCTGTCTCCTGCTGCAAAAAAAGTGGGAATCTCTTTTAATTTACTGTCAATTCCTTTTCTGGTTTCATTTGGTATTTTTACGTAGCCAAGATATGTATCCATAGAGACGTTAACAAAATCTTTAATGATGGCATCCAGCATGAGTTCGTCAATATCAGGTGAAACAAGGCGAAATCTTTTTGCCCATTTTCCCGGGTGGTCGGACTTTTTAAGCTGATTTTTTAAATTTTCAAACTGTCTCTTGTGAGTTCCGATAAGTTCTCTTGCTCCTGAACCTGATGTTTCAAATCCAAGAAATTTTTGAAGTTTTATAATATTTGCATGTGCGGAATCAAAGTATAAAAGCTCTTTTGACAGCTGGTTGATTGATATTAAGGCTTTAACTTTTTCCGGATGTAAAAGTGCAAATTCTCTATTTACAAGAGGGCCAAGTGACCAGCCCGCAAGAACAGCTGATGAGATGTTTTCATGCTGGAACAGTGCATTTAGACAGTCAGCAAGATAAGAGAGTTTTATATTGTCACTGGTATTAATTTTTGCAAATTCAGCGGGGCGTACTCCGGTTTCAAGTCCGGGATAATTCCATACTATTACCGGATGATTTCTTCTAAGCAGACCTGTCATCGACGACCAGATTAGATGGGACCCGATTGCTCCCCCGGTCATTATTATAGGAATATCTGAGCCACCTGAAAATTTTCGGTACTCAAAACTGGTTCCATCTGAAAGTTCGATTATTTTAATCTGCATTATAAATCAGTATTTATTTATAATGTATTATTTGGCAATGTTTAATATCGATTTAATTTCATCATATCCAATAGCTTCATGTTCACCAATCATCCACCCTTTATCTTTAAGTTTTTGTGCCGCAGGAAGACAATCTTCAACAGTTAACTTATAGGCAGACAGGGTAGTGGGGTTTCCGGCAAATTCAAAAAACTCTTTTGTTTTCTTAATTGCTCCGGCAATAATTTCATCATCACTTCCCGCAAGACTCCAGACTCTTTTACCGTATTGAACAATTTTTGCGCCCTTGTGCTTTTTCTGATTTTCCATAAGAGCAGGGAGTATTATTGCCAGTGTCTGAGCGTGATCAAGACCGTGAAGAGCTGTAATCTCATGGCCGATTACATGTGTGCTCCAGTCCTGAACAACTCCGCAATTGATGATTCCGTTAAGTGCATTGGAGGCTGCCCACATGAGATTGGCTCTTCCGGCCAGATCCCGGGGATCTTTTTTCAGAACATCTGCAACTTCAACAAGTGTAAGCAAAATTGCCTCTGACTGTCTGTCCTGAAGAGGGCTGTTTACATCATATGTGAGATACTGTTCCATTACATGTACAAATGCATCTACTATTCCGTTGGCAGTCTGTCGCCAAGGTAAAGAGAGTGTTACAGAGGGATCCATTATTGAAAATCGAGGCATGACCAGAGGTGATGAGAACGCAAGCTTTTCACCAATTTCACGTCTTGAAACAACAGAATTTCCATTAACTTCAGAGCCTGTTGCGGGAATTGTTAAAACAGCTCCAATTGGAAGAGCGTCTGTTACAGGAGTACTTTTAGAGAGTATCTCCCATGGATCGCCCCCTTCAAATTTCATTGCTGCGGAGATGAATTTTACACCATCAAGTACGGAGCCTCCTCCGACACTTAAAAAGAATGTAACTTTCTCTTCTTTGGCAATTTTAACCGCTTCCATGCATGTTGCGTACTCAGGATTGGGAGTAATGCCTCCAAATTCAATATGGTCAACACCTTCAAGGGCAGCTTTTACTTTATCATAAACACCATTTTTTTTAATGGAGCCTTCCCCGAAAACGAGCATAATCTTACTATCTGCAGGAAGCTGTTCTTTAAGCTGGTCTAATGAATTACTTCCAAAAATAACTTTTACCGGATTATAAAATATAAAATCTTTCATTCTGTTCTCCTTCATTGATTAAATATACAGTCTACAATAAACCACAAAAATGAGTGAATATAAACAACTTTAAAGGCTCATAAATTAACATTAAATTTAAATTCAATATTTGGGTGGATTAAAATTGCAATATTGGTAAAATTCTTATCTCTGTTTTAATCTTTAAAGGAGATTTTATGATGAAACCGGTAAATGTTCTTTTGATTTTTTGGGTAATGCTTCTGACTGGGGGCTGCTATCAGATAAAACTTCAGCTTGTTGATGCCTCTGTTCAAAAGCCGAGTAATGTTGCTCTCTATTTTTCAATGGATGACAAAGAGGGCAAACCGATTCCCGATGTAACTGCTGCAGAGTTTAAAATTTATGAGGATGGTAATTTAATCAGTGAATATGAAAGCAAGCAGACAATGCTCAATCAGGAGGTTGCAATTGAGCGCTACACATTGCTGCTTTTAGATATGAGCGGTTCGGTTGTTGATTCCGGCCAGGTGCCTCTGGTTCAGGAGGCTGTCGGAGCATTTTTGGAAAATGTCGGTGACAACGAAAAAATTGCAATTTATGCCTTTGACGGCCGGGAAGAAATTATTCCAATATCTCCTTTTGGAGCAAGAGAGGCGGCACTTGAGCGTAAAAACGAACTCCTCTCAAAGTATGAACCTAAAGACCCGTCTACAAATTTAAACGGGGCTGTTATTGCTGCTGTTGATGAACTTGAAAAAGCAAAAAGCAAGTCAGGTATTCCCTTGCGGTTTGGAACACTTGTAATTTTTACAGATGGAACTGACAGGGCTCACAGAGCTACTGAAAAAGAGGCTCTGGCTGCAATAGAAGAGAAAAACACCAGTTCATTTGTTATTGGTCTTGGGGGAGAAGTTGATCAGGCCCAGATGCAGAATTTTGCCAAAGACGGCTTTGTTCATGCTGAAAATAAAGAAGAAATTATTGAATCGTTTAAAAAGGTTGCTGATACTATCAATGCTCAGGCAAAGAGGTACTATCTTCTTTCGTACTGCAGTCCTTCAAGGGCAAAAGATCACGAATTAACTGTGCTTGTTGAAACAAAAGAGCAGAAGGGTAAACTAAAATATCAGTTCAGCGCTGAAGATTTTCAGCCCCAATGTGACCCCACAGATGCTCCAAAATTTAAAATTCCCGCAGATGTTCAGGATGGTGACGATGCTAAAGCAGAGAAAAATTCAGAAAAAAGCAAGTCTGAGCCTAAAAAGAGTACAGCAAATAAAAGCACAACAAAAAAACAGGCAGGTGTAAAGGCTTCTACAGCTCCCCCACCTCCGGCACCTTGACCTTAAATAGAGATTTCTTTTCACAATTCTTGCTTTTTTTATTATAAAATTTCAAAGTCGTATTGGCAGATGAGGTATTTTTAAAATATGGATCTAAACGATATAGAAATAATTCCCGTTGAAACGGGCAGAAGGTTTAAACACACAAAAGATCCCGTGGCTCTGGTATTGGGCTCAGGAGGTGTTATTGCCGCGATTGTTGCAATGCTCCTTCTCCCTCTTGTTACAAGGGCCTCAGCGGAAAAATCGGATCAGCAGGCCGGGGAGCCTTTTGAATATGTTGAGGCTCGTATTTTAAAGTTTGGGGAGATAAAAGATGACACAAAACTTCCCGACAGGATTGTACCTCCCATGCCCACAGCTCCTGAAGAGATAATTCCCCTTGATAGAGATGAAAATAAAGAGGAGCCTCCTAAAAAAGAGGAAATTGAAGAGAAGCAGCCTGATGCTGTAACTGACGATAAGCTTAGACAGGTGTTTGAAAAAGCCAGAGCTTTTGCAGAGATTCAGGATGATTATGTTCCTGAAGGTCACCCGGACGGAGTACCTGACGGTGATGTAACTGATCCTCTTCTCGCTTCAATGGGTGCAACATATGGTCGAAAAATAACTAAATATATTAAAGAACGGTGGATTGTTCCCACTCTTATTTCAGATAAAGAGAAAGCTGAACTCCATGTCAAGATTCTTATAAAGTTTGATTCCGAGATGACTATTACAGAATTTAAAATTCTTAAAGGTACTAAAAACCGCCTTTTTGATGATTCTGTAACTAATGCTGTTGAACGCACTCAGAAGGAGGTTAAACATCTTCCTGAACCCCCTGATGAAGTTGCCCCGATGATTTATGGCGGAGGACTTGTAATTACTCTCCATGGAGCAGATGCTCCTGTTCAATAAAATGTGAAATTTTTCGTCAATAAATTGCGTTAACAGTATGCATATTAAATTTTAACAATTTAAAAGGAGCTCATATGAAGAAAAAGTTTTTATATATAATCGGGATGTTAGTTGTTTTTTCAGCAATTGTCTATTTGCCCCAACTTGCGGTTTCAGACGATAAAAAAGCCTCTGAGGATGAGCCTCTTCCCCGGGTTGAACAAAATGCTCCCCTTGAGGTTGATATATGGGGAGGAATAAGAGATTTATATTCCATTGCAGTGCCGATGCCCATTGGAAACAGTGAAATGTCTAAAAGTGTAAAAGAGATTCAGGAGAACGATTTTATGCTTTCAAGTCTTTTCAAGGTTCTTGAGAGTAAATCTTTTATTGCGGATCTCACTGCTGAAGGAATGACAATTGAAAAAGATCCCTGGGTTCAGGTTGGTGCTCAGGGGGTTGTCAAATGTAAAACTTCTGTTTCATCTGATAATGTTACTTTGGATTGTGTTCTTTTTGAAGTGGCTTCAGGGACTAGTCCGGTTTTATCAAAGAGTTACAATGGTGCAAAAAGTGAAATCAGATCACTTGTTCATAAATGGGTAAACGACGTTATAAAATACTTTACCGGAGAGCCTGGAGCATTTGGAACATCTCTTGTTTTTTCACGAAAAACCGGACCAAATGTAAAACATGTTTTTACAGCAGACTGGACTGGTGGAGGGGTTTCAAAAATAACCCGAAACAACTCAATAAATATTCTTCCCGCTTTTGGACCTGGGGGCTCGGTTTACTACACCTCATTTGTAGAAGGTTCCCCCTATTTATACCGGACGGGACAACGGAATGCTGTGCTTTCAAATCCAGGCCTTAATATGGGAGCGGTTTTTCACGGAAACAAAATGGCGGTTGTTCTTTCAAAAGACGGCAATCCTGAAATTTATGTTGGAAATGCTGACGGCAGCGGTCTCACAAGAGTTACAAACTCTCCATCTATTGATGTGTCTCCATCATTTAGCCCTGACGGTTCTCAAATTGCATTTGTGTCGGACAGGCATGGTTCTCCTCAGATTTTTGTAATGAGTGCCGGTGGAGGCGGTGCAAAAAGAATCACTTTTCAGGGTTCATACAATCAGACTCCATCCTGGTGTCAGCGCCCGGGTTCAAACCTCATAGCGTTTACCGGCAGGGACGGAGGGGCATATGATATATTTACAGTTGATGCAGGCACAAAGAAAATAAGACGCCTTACACAAAAACAGGGACAGAATATGGATCCTGCATTTTCTCCGGATTGCAGACAGGTTGCTTTCTCGTCTTCAAGAGGGGGCATATTTGTCTCAAATCCTGATGGCCTTAATCAGAAAAAAGTATTAAATGGCATGGCGGATACTATTAAGTGGTCAAACTAATTCCATAATTCTGTTTTTTAATAATAACTGTTTTTTGAGAAATACCCTTTTAATTAACAGATTAGTGGTTAAAAAGTATGTGGTTAAAATAAATTAAATAATAAACCATTGAAATGGAGAGATAAAATGACAAAAAAACAACAAGTTTATAGATGTGAAGTTTGCGGTAATGTAGTTGAAGTAACCCATGCATCAGCAGGAACTCTTGTATGCTGCGGAAAGAATATGACACTTTTGGAGGAGCAAAAAGCTGATTCTTCAACTGAAAAGCATGTTCCCATTATCGAAAAAACTGAAAAA
>JAFGVO010000434.1 GCA_016937935.1 Deltaproteobacteria bacterium
AACACCACTCCACAAAGATATTTTAAACTCTTAAAAACATTAAAACATACTATCATATCATGAAAAGTCAGGTACAAAAATATGACTGATGACTTAGGCGCAGACATTGCAGCAATCAAATTTTTAAGTCTGTATCAATCCATTACGGCAAGTCCTATTCCTGCTCCGATGAATGTTCCGCCTATTGTTCTTTTGATATATTTTGCAGCATCTGCAGTTGAAAAAAGTGAAAAGATTTTTTGGCCTCCAATGGCGTAAATCATGTAGCAGCTGAAAGCTATTACGCTTCCCAGACTTAATAATATAGAAGACTGAGACAGGAACCCGATTTTAACATCAATAAACTGAGGAAAGACCGCCGTAAAAAATACAATGGCTTTGGGGTTTCCTGCAGTTACAAGGGCGCCTTGCATATAAAGCTTTTTAAATGAAACAGATTTTAATGACTCATTAAAATTGCCAGGCATCAATGACTTTTTTGATGAGTATATTAAACCTATCCCCACAAAGACCAGATAAGCAGCTCCCGCCAGCCTGATAACCATAAAAACAGTTTCAGAAGCAATAAGAATTGTCCCTAACCCCGCAATGGAAATAGATGCCTGAATAAAAGTAACAGTCAAATTCCCCATAGCAGAAGCAACAGTCTTCTTAGCCCCAAATTGCATCCCATGAGTCAAAGCCAGCAACATACTGGGCCCGGGAATTATCGAAGCAACAAACATCGTCAAAGAAAATAATAAAATAAAACTAAGTGACATATTTTAACAACCTTTAGAGTTTAGATATACCCATAACAATATAATTGTATGATTGTTCATTAGCCCGCACAGGGCTGTTACATTCCTTTTTCTGAAAAAATTCCTGTTACATATTTATGAAGAACACTGGACATGAGTGTTTGATAAGGAATCCCTTCTCTAAAAGCGCGCTCTTGCAATAACTCCAAATCACGTTCAGAAATACGAATATTCACTCGTTTATCTTTTTTTAAAGTAGTTTGCGCAATAGCCTGATATTTTGTGACATTTTTTTTAGTTTTTACAGATTCCCATTCTTCATTCTCATAAGAATCAAGAATAACTTTTTCATCTTTATCTAATTTTTTTCTTACCATATTACTTCTCCAAATATATTTTTGTAGCTTTACGACTCGGATTTGGATTATTTTTTCTGTATTCAAGAACAGTTTTAAAGAACGCCGGTTCATCAGGCAAATTTGATAGCCATTTAAAATCAGGGTGTAATTTTAGTTTGGATGGTCCTTTAGAGAGGGCAGATTTATATACCATGATATTTGAATCCAGATCAGATGCCAATACCACTAAAGCATCTTCAATTCTCTTATCACGAAGCAGCCTTATAAGAGTCATATTTGAATGGGCGGCAAATGCACTATTTGTGATCTGGAGTTGTTTTACTGATTCTTCAATTCCCACGCTAGTTCCAACATAAAAAGAGACCGCCGAAGCCCCCAAAAGGACCAGGCAAAATATAATCCCAACTATTATTCTTTTTTTCATACTATTAATAACTCCCCCTAAAGCCTTAACTCCACCGATGAGTGCCCTACTGACAAGCCGACAGATGAAAGTGTTCTGTACATGGGATCATAAAACAAGTTTCTCCATTTTTACATCTTTAAATACCAGACCGTTTTCGAATTTGCGGTTAATATTTCCCAGATTTATAAATCCCCATTTTTCATCTTTTTCAACACTCTCAACATTGTTAAACTTCATGTAGCACCCTGTAATTATCTAACATCCATTATTAAACATTATTTTTATTGTCTAAGTTATCACCTTTGAAACCGCAGTATTAAGACAGCAGGCAGATTCCCTATTTATCAGGCTCATTTTCAAGTTCAATCTAATTTATTTTGCACCATTTTAACAGGGCGGTTTCAGTTTTCTCTTGTTCAAACTCATACCATTTTTCAAGACGCCCCTTTTTACTCAGTAACCGTTTAAAATGTGCATAGGCTCCTTTGTGTGAAAATATAAATTGAATTTCTTCAAGATCATCAGAACAATATTCATGAGCAAAATCCATTACTATATTTGAACCCAGCTCCAGGTCATATTTATCATGTATACTCAAAAGAGCCTCATCATCTTCGTCAAAATCATCAGGCAAGTCATTGTCAAGATCATCCCCAAGGTAATAAATCTCACCGGTTTTACGATGAATCACAGCACTATTACCCAAATAGCCGGTGCAATTTACAAAGTCATAAGCCATCTCAATATCTGTAAAATTTACTTTTTTCATACCTCTCCTATAAAACTGACAATCTTTATTATCCGTATCTGTCCATCAGACTTTATGCCTGATCTTTACCATACCTAAAAATAATAAAATCAATTTACAATTCCTCCAATTTTTTTAATTAAATTATTTTCATGTCAATTAAGAGGAGTGTCACTATTAAGTTTCCTTTAATTTACTCATCATAAAAGGGTGCAAAGAAATTTTGATCAATTTCCCAGGTTTTAACAGGCTTCAGCCCGAGTTCAATTTTCTCAAACAATTCAACGAGTGCTTCTGAATCAATTAATTCTATTGGAGGAACACCTTCACGAACGGCTTCAGCTTTAGCTCCTTTGGTAAATGAACCTGTTGTAATAATTAGACCTTTATCAGCTCTACCTTGCATTGCGCCTCTAAAATCTCTTACATGATGTGCTTGTACAGAATTATTCGCTCCATATTTTTTTGATTGAAACAAAACTTTAAAACTTAACAAAGGATTCACTTCCAAAATTCCTTCGCCATCTATTCCACCATCCCCGGTTTTTCCTAAAACCTTTACATTCTTAAATCCAGATTCACGCAATAACCTCTGACATATTTTTTCAAAACCAGATGGAGGCATTTTTCTTAAAAGACTGATCAACGCAGATTGATAATCACCTGGAGAGTCTGAATCTTCCGAGGTCTCCATATCAGACTCAGACAGTTCTATTCTATCTACATCGGCAATGTCAGAAGATTTGGATTTGTTTTTTCTTTTAGAAGATTGAATACTATCAAAAATTTCCAATGCATGTTTATGATTAATAATTTCCAGCTTTTCACCATAAGGAGTCAATGACCAAATTCCACGTGCTGAGTTATCTATAACCCCAAAATCAACCAGATATTGGCGTGCCCAGTGAACCTGATTCTTAATTCTCGACCCTCCATTTTTATTCTGAACAGCAAGTTCCTCATCAGATATATTCATTTTTTCAATAACCATGTCTACAACCTCACCGGCTGTTCCAGAACCATCTAACGACTTCAGGATTTCGACAATTGGCTTTAAAAACCTTATGAACTCTGGTCCTTTCCTCCTGCTTCCCTTCCTTTTCTGATACAATTTCTATTTAAAATTATTCAATATACCTAACATATATCATCATTTAAAATTTGCTTTAATTTATTTGGTGATTTTATCACTGGTCATAACAGTCATCAACTCAAATTGTTATTGTGGGAGAGAGAGTAGTAGGCGTTTTTGTATTATTTGAGGTGGCATTTTCCGCTGATACCAAGCATTAGTAGTGCCAGTTTTCAGAACCGCCAATTGTCAATAAAGGGGAGCAATAAAGGGGAGAGCAATAAAGGGGAGTGTCCCTTTAAATTCGAACAATAAAGGGGAGTGTCCCTTTAAATTCGCATCAATAATGAAAGCAATTTCTTCAGGAGTATTCGCAGGTTCAGTTGTCACAAACCTCCATACAACTGGTTCGCAACCTTCCGGGGTATTAATCTCATGAACTTCAACAAAATTTAGTTCAAGATATTGAGGTGCAATATTGGTTCGAGCTTTACTGTTGAATATCTCTTGTTTACCCGCGCACACCTCAATACCCGCGCGCACCTCAAAGGTTACCTCTCTGCTTTCACGTCCAATAATTTTTCTTTTACTTCCTCCACTGGATTTTCTTTTTGAAA
>JAFGVO010000435.1 GCA_016937935.1 Deltaproteobacteria bacterium
CGTTCTGTTTATTTCAGCGCGAGCCGAATCGCATCTCCCCGCAGGTGCAACGATTTATTTGATCTTGAATCAATGTGATGCTGTTTAATGCGGTGTCAATGTCGGCCATGTCCAGCATCCATGAAAAATTGCGGTCAGTGGGGTTGTTTAATCCGATTTGAGAAAAGATGTTGTCTTTAATTGTCACGTTTGAAAATCGACCGGGCTCTTCTGTGTTTCCTCCTATACCAAGACCGATTTCACCGTCAACGAAAAAATTGTTTTCAAACAGCAGGGTGTCGCAGTCACCGGTTATGTCCGAACGCATTTTAATTCCCATGCTGGAGGCCCTTGCAATAATGTTGCCTCTGATAACCAGGTTATCAGCATTGAGATACATGTTGTGATTGTACATTGTGGCGCAGGCGGATGCCACGTCTTCATTCCAGCCGTTATGATCAAAAATATTATCCTCGATAAGCAGGCCGTCAACGTGGGACGTATACATGCCCGAAGGGCGATATGTGGCGTTTTGACCGCATGTGTCAATGTGGTAATTCATCTCGATAACGTTGCGGCGAACTTCAACATTTTCGTAGTGATTTACATCATAGGATTGCACGGTCAGTTCGCAGTGGGTTAAACGGCAACCTTCAATCAGCAGGTCGCTGCCCCCGCCAACATAACGAAAACCTCCACCGGTACTCCCGTCATAATTATCGTCGCCCACAATTTTGGGATAAGCGACAAGTTCCAGCCCCACAATTGAGACAAAACTCCGTGCCTGGCCATTGTGATCAATAAAGTTATTATCAAGCTCTACCCTGGGAAGTTCCGTACTGTCACCGTAAGAGGCGATTACCATCGGGTGCTCTGCATCCTGACCCGACAAAAACCGTCCCAGAGATTCACCACGCCAAACATCTCCGCGTTTGAGCAGAATAAAATCGTTATGACCATCGGTTACAAGAGAGGCCCCTTTGGCAATTGTCTTTACTGGTGTATCCGGTGTCAGTCCGTCATTATCGTCGTCCCCGTCAGTAGAACTCACATAAATAACCGTGCTGTCTGCACCAATATCAAAAGTTGTAAATCCTTCTTCCATCTCCCTTGACCCCGAGGTTTCATCATCATCTGCATTGGCACAACCCAGATCATTTTGCCAATCGGTGTAACCGTCACTATCGTTATCAATACCGTCATTGCAATCAGAAACAGTAGGGGGCACAGTGTCGCTATCACTATCCGGGTTTGAGTCACTATCGGAACCCGAGTCACTGTCACTGTCAACATCAAGATCCGTATCCCGGTAGGTGTCTGTGCCCGACGAAGTATCACTGTCAGTATCGCCCTGATCGTTTTCACTGTCATTAGATCCGCTGCAGCCAGCCAAAACAGCTGTCCCAAAAATAGTAAGCATCCCCATAAAAATAATAAATACTCTGTTCATAATCTTCTCCTATTTTTAATCCCGGTAACTTTTGAATGTACGCATTTTAATTTAGATAATTAATTATACAGGATTTATGAAAATAAAAACAGTGGAGTCTATGTTTAAACAGATGTGGTTTTGGTATTTTTTAGAAAGTCATTTATAAATGGAAAGTCACTTTTAAATCCCATTGCTTCAAACGCTTCAGACCAGAGTATGCTTTGAACGGATTTAATAGAGGCTTTTTTTTGAACCAGAAAAACAAAACGGGTATCTATACCAAGTAGTTTTGTCATCATGTACCTTTGAAGTTCCAGTTGTCCGACATATGGGATGCCTCGTTTATTGAAGATTTCTTTATCAATTGATGATGAAGGGTAGTGGCCTTCACCTGAGACATATTTTGCTTCAATACAGATAGCCCGATCATTGTCGAGATGAATTACGATGTCCGGTTTGATATTAAACGACCACTTGAATTTGCAGACCGCCAGCAGATCTTCTGATGATTGGAAGTTTGTGTGAAATTTTTGAATTGACCATGACCCGGGAGACTGGATGTCTGTTTTTGATGGCCTGCCTGAAACACCAAATCTGGCATTAATTTCTTCAGTTTCACTTGTTAAAATTTCATCTATTTTGTCAATGTGAAGATGCTCTTTGATGATCTGTTTTCGAGTATTATTATCTTTGGTTCTCTCCCACAAATCTCGTAAAAATGAGTATTCATAGTAAATACCAAAGTCGTTACCGATGGGTTCATCCATTTTTAGCAGTCGCAAAAATTTGCGGGAATTTTCAGGTTGAAGCAATGCGTGATAAAAAATAGCCGCATAATTTCGCTCTTCCCGGTTGATGCCTGCATAACGCTCATTGAAACCTGTGATTTTTCTTACATTCATTTAATTACTCCTTACTCGCCGCACGCTAGGGCACTTTGCCCGGCGACGGGTGCATTGGTCATGAGCGACCTTTATCAATAATAAACATATCATAAAACAGATTTTGACTAGTTAAAATAAAATTTTATCAATAGCCTGAACTTTCATTAAACTTGTAGTTCAAATTGAGTCAAATTTTAATTATGTGGACTGCAACTCTCAATGCTGTAGAGTCCGGGTTATAAAGTGAATTCCATATCATTGACTGGAAAGGACTTAACACCAATTTATCCCCGGCTGGTTCGGCCAGGTAAAAAACATATCAAATTATTGTTGAGTGAAAGTTAATTGGTATAAAATCATTTTATTATTACATATATGATTTAAGGACCCATTATGATTGTTACAGTATTTAAAGAGAGAGACAGAGAGGATGTCATCGACTTGTGGAAAAGGTGCGGATTGAATGCACCTCAAAATGATCCAGATGATCCCGATTACAGGCGTATGGGTTACGGCAGAGTTATTATGAATGAAATTGAGCATAAGCTTAACAGTTTGGGATGTCCCAAAATCAATCTTCAGGTCAGGGAAACAAATGTTTCGGTGATAAAATTTTACGAAGCACTAGGGTTTAAAAATGACAATGTAATAAGTTTTGGAAAAAGACTCGAAGAAGAGTGAGTAAAGGATATTGTTATGTTTAAAACTGCAGTAATTGGACTTTTTTTATCAATGGCTTTTAATACTGCATCAGTGCAGGCTGATTGCAGAGGATGCTGCTCCAATCACAAAGGCGTTGTGTGCCGTAATGGTATAACAGAGTGTCAGGACGGTACACCACTGTCATTTAAATGTGAATCAAAAGGCTGTAATAAATGCGGTGGCACTAACAAGAAAAACAAAAACTAAACGGGGTGGGGTGTTTTAAAAAAATTTAACTCAAAAGTATAAAATAATTAAAACTGTTTGCGAATTAATAAAAAATAAAGTATTTTTCCAAATATGAAAAAAAATCATTTATTTTATCAGCAATTGCAAGCTAATGCAAAAATACGATTATTTTATTTATGTTTCGCATTTTGTATTATTCTCTTTGGATGTAGCGATGAGGGCAAGGTAAAGGAGTTGACTCGTGCTCCTGCACGCATCACCTCGGCTGAATTAGATGTGCTTGGGTTTGAGGACTACCATCAATGGAGTAACAGTGCTGCAAATAGTGCTAATCATACTCAGGGTGAATTGTCCGTTGTTGTGAACGCTTCTGGCTGGACAGAGGTGGGTAGCACACAGATATCGAGCCTTGGAGCAGTGAAGAATACTGCGTCTATTGACGTACAAGTCCCTCAGGGTCCAATGCCTTGGGGCGAAGTGCGAATAATTGTGAAGATTCCATCTCTTGGAGAGTGGTATAAAGAGCTTGGAAGTCAAAGTTTATCAGGTTTGAGTGGAGGAACTTTTCATACGCTTGTATTCGATATTCCACAGGACTTTCAGACAAAAATGTCTGGTACATATACAGACCTTACGTTCTCAGTAATAATTAACGGGCCTTCAGGACAATACCTTCTTGATAATTTAGACTTTGGACAGAACGAAATTAATGATACAGCTACTGCACCTGATAGTTCAGCAGAAGATACTTCAATTTCCGGATCTGATACTTTAATAGTGGACACTTCTTCGTCAAGTGATACAACCCAGCAGCCTCTGACTGTCTATTTTCCAATGGGCACCCACCCGTCAAGCATTGTTTTGGGCGCGAATGAATATGTTAAAATAAATGATCGTGTAAATGTTAAAGAATATGATGCATATATTACTTCAAATGGCATTCCCGGGTTAAATCTTGGGGTTGATACTAATGTTGGTAATGTTATTTCAAGGGGAGAAGCATTTTTGCGTGAGCGGTCGGTGATTCATGGAGATATCTTCAGTGGTGTTGATTTGAATATTCAGAATCTTAATGCTTATACTGTTGAAGGTCAGATTAACGAAAACGTCACGATGGATCCCGTTAGTTCGATTACACTCCATATGGGATTTCCATGGCCTTCTGGGGACAATATAATTGTTAGTCCGGACACAACTGAATCCCTTGCACCTGGAACATATAATGATATTTCCATATACTCACGAACACAAATAACTCTTACTGCCGGTATTTACCGTTTTAGAAATGTACATATCGAGCCAGACTCAAATATTGTACTTAATGATGAAGCGGGACCGGTTGTAATGCTTGTAAGTGACAGCTTTTTCTTTAGAGGAAACGTTACAAATACCAGCAACACTTTTCCTCAGTTATTAGTTGGTTACTCAGGTACAAGCATGATTACATTTGAACGAACCTTTCGAGGCACCGTTCTTGCGCCGGCAGCTAAAATTAATTTAGAGGCTATTGCAATTCCTGGGCACGAAGGTAATTTTTATGGCAATGAGATCGAGCTGTTTCAAGATGTAAATATTTCCCATTCGTTTTTTACGGGCTGGGATGAACTCTGTGGTGATATTCTTACAGGTGACTGTGAGAGTGATTGCCCTCCAGACTTTGTTATTGATGGAGGTGAGTGCATCAACTCCAAACTTGTTGATTGTGTCGACGATGCTCCTGATAGCGCATATTCTGTAATTGCTCCCGTGGAGATTACATATACTGATGCTAACGGATGGTCACAACCTGCAACCTGTGCGTGGAAATGTAATCCTGGTGCATGCTGTGGAGACAATGGAGAGTTTAAAAATTCAAGTACAGTTTGTAGAGTAGCTGCAGGTGATTGTGATGTTGAGGAGAGTTGTACCGGTGATAATTCTGAATGTCCCACGGACAGTTTTATGCCATCCAGTACAGTATGCAGAGACAGCGCGGGAGTGTGTGACGTGGCCGAGAGCTGCACCGGCAGTGGAGTGGAA
>JAFGVO010000436.1 GCA_016937935.1 Deltaproteobacteria bacterium
CGCAAAATCCCCCTGAAAATTGCGCATAAACTCAGAAACATCAAAAAGCCGACGGTTAAACCGCTCCCACAACCTGGCATCCCACAACACAAAAACCTTGGAATTTTTACCATACAACTTAATAGCAATCCTACGAAGCTCATCACGGGAAAGCTCTTGAAACTCCTCAAACTCAACAACAAGATGATAATGATTTCCCATAAAACTAAACCCCGCTACCTTCATTCTGTAAATACCCGCATAAAACTTCAACTTATTGTGGAGCTGCCGTTGAGAATCCTCAGAAGCCAAAGGATAATACCCGCTAACTCCAGCCGCTCTAGAATACAAATGATAAAAAACATCACCACTGTCAACAGCCTTAATCCTGCCAAATCTTGCCATAAAAACTCTCCCTGATATAAATTTATAACAAATAACTTCCCCAACCTACAACCCAAATTCGCTTTTGTCAATTAAGGGGACTGTCACTATTTATACTGGACAGATCCCGGACGCGGAGGCCAACACGATCCCGGACGGAGGCTGAAATTGTTCTTTGTCTGTCTGTTTGACTATTTTTTACTTCAGGGATTTTCGGTCTCTTTTTCCGGGGCGGGATTTTCTGCCGGTTCAACACTCTCTTCTGTAGAAGCTGTATCACTCATAAGATCAGATGCTGCATTTTCAGATGGAGTGGTCTCAACATTCTGGTCAGATGCTGTGTTATCTTCTGCTGAAGCTGTTTTTTCTTCTATGGTCACAGGTACTTCTTCAAGGGATGATTCATCTGCAGTTTGTTCTGTGGACTCATTTTTTATATCTTCTGGTGTTTCATTTTTAACTTCTTCTTCTGTTTTTTCACATACGGGACAGACGTATGGCTCCTGGGCAATTGGTGCAGGCCTTGGAAGATTTATCCCGATAGATACCATAAGCGAGTTTTGAATCTGCCACTTATCTATTAAAAGAGGCTGTTTCTCGGCTTTAAAAGAGTAGTTCACAGATAAAAACTCCCAAAGAGCAACCCCTACACTGGCTTCAAACATCATATTCATAAGATCTATTCCGGCGATATGAAGGTCTGTATCATTAAAAAACGGCTGCATAAAATAGGCACTGAGTCCATATGTCAGGTGCTCTTTAACAATGCCGCTGGCCTTTATTGAAAATTCACCACCTATCTGGACAGAGTCAACCATTTGTCTCAGCTCTACAAGGTCGGGAGTAGCATCGTTGTCATCCACATAATAACCGCCCTGAATAAAGGTTTCCCATGCTCCAATTCCAAGACGTGAATCAACACTGAACTCAGGTTTTGTAACAGGCATTGCAAAAAGACCAATACTCTGTCTTAAAACAAGAGGTGCAAAAGAGTCTGTAAGTATAATCTTTTTACCACCTCCGTAGTTATCAACATCGGGATGAGCTGCATCAATAATATTCCCATTACTGTCAATGGGATTTCCGTTAATATCAAAATCAAGTTCCTGACCGCTGTCAAGTCTTATGACATCGGTTGGATCCGTTCTGACCTCATAAGATTTTAACATTGAAGTTGAAACTCTCCCTCTTGCAAAGAGCCCCATCATTCTTAATTTAGGAAAGTGAAAAAGATACTCAGTGGTAAAATCTATTTTATCGAGGCTTTTTAAATACATGTCAATTGATGGTGTTTTTGTGAAACCAAGTTCCCAGATAAGAGAGTTTCTCCACTCATGATTTTTATTTGAACTGAGATAATCAACTCCAGTATCCACAAGGTACCCAAAAGCAAAGCTTAAACCATCTGCAACTCCGGGTACATTTGAAGTCTGCCCCAAAAAGAAATTTCCATTTAATTTAAGTCGCGGGCTCCAGCCTGTTTTTCCATCATCCGCAACACTTTGTGGAATATCCGCCACAACACTGTTTTCAGTTACATCTGCAAAAAGATTATTTGAAACAGACAATATGGATACAAATAATACAAGCTGCATCAGGAAAGATAAATTTTTAGGTACCTGATTACCTGTTCTGGTTTTGTTCATAATTTCAACTCCTTCACTCAATAAAAAAATTTAACAACATCAAAAAAATATACTGCCTTAATAAAAAATCAAATAAAAAAATATTTTTTCACATTTTTGGCACAATTTTTTTTTTTTGGCCGATATAGAAGCAGAGATTTATATTCAGAAAGGATTAAAAATGAAACAAAATCTATTAGTTCTAATTTTTTTACCGTTGTTATTGTTAACTATATCACGAGGAAGTTTTGCTCAAACAGACAATATTCATATTCCCTCTGACTACAGAGGAATCATTAATTTGCCTCCAAAACATTATGTTTATGCAAATCAGAGTCAGACCCATCCTGAAGAATCAAAAAATTTAAAAGCCAGACTGTACAAACAGGCCCTTCATAAAATCAGCAAACTTCCCCCTGTTCAAAAAATAATTGACAGTGCCTTGAACCTTGCAAGCAATAACATCACAAGAGGTGTAAAATGGAAAAAATATTCAAGAAGAGCCGCTCTTTTACCGGAGCTCAGAGTTTCAGGAGGGTTTGATGGTAATAGAGATGAAAATTTAACAGTATACCAGACAAAACCAGATCAGTGGGGTGCGAGAACAGACCGGGATTATGGAACGACAATCTCATTGACATGGAGACTAAACGAGCTTGTTTTTAATCAGGATGAACTTGCAGTTGAACGGGCCCTTGAAGATCTTTCTGACAGCAGACAGGCACTTATAACTTCAATTACTGGCTACTATTTTGAACTTAAAAAGCTGATTATTATGCAGATTGTCTCTCCTCCTGAAGAGCTGACTATGCAAATTGAGCTTGAAATGCATATTGAAGAGATTAAAGCATGGTTGAATGCAATTTCGGGAGGAGTTATGGGAACTCCAAATTTATATTAAAAAAAACATGTAAATTTGATACAGGGCGTTTGAACTATTGACAGATTGCCATTTCTTAAGCAGGATTAAATATTACCTTGTTCAAATTTCAGGAACACCCTGAATGTGAGGATATATGTCAAAAGAACTTAGACGCTCGACCAGATATGATGTAGAAGTATCCGCAGAAGTATATACCCCTACAGCTCAATATGCAGCAAGTACAAGAAACCTAAGTGATTCGGGAGTATGCCTGGATGTACCTGATGAGTTAGCAGAAAATTCTGAAATTGGGGTATCTCTCTTTTTAACAACCGATGGTATTGAAGACCCTGATGCGGAACCTTTAAATATCAAAGCCAGAGTAATATGGACTTCACCACGAGATGATTTTGGTTTTTCATCGGGCTTGCGTTTTGATCACAGCGATTCAAGCAAAGAGGCCATTGCAGCCTTTTTAAGCCAGATTTAAAAGAATTACGCCTGTTTTTTATTCCAGTCTATGCAATCACTGTAGTTGACTAGAGTTCCACCGAAAATATCGAGGGCACTGCCAAAGGTAAGATCTACTCTGCCGTTGCTTAATTTCTTGACGGTTTCAAGATCCTCAACAGATTTTGCCCCTCCTGCATATGTGCATGGAACAGGAGATTCCCTGCCAAGCAATTCAACCAGCTTGTAATCAATACCTCTGCACATTCCTTCAACATCAGCAGCGTGAATGAGAAATTCACTGCAATAAAGTGATAACTTGTTTAAAATATCACTGTTAATCTCTGTTGTTGTTGTTGTCTGCCATCTATTTGTTGCAACATAAAAACGCTGGTCTTTACTTCTGCAGCTTAAATCAATAACAAGAGCATCTCTTCCAGCCGTATCTGACATGATTTTGACTTTATTCATATCAAGCTTGAGCCCGGTAAAGAGATAACTGGTAACAATTACCTTGGAGGCTCCTGCCTTAATCCACTGCCTGCAATTTGAAGGATCAATACCTCCTCCTATATGCATCCCACCGGGATATGCCATAAGAGCTTCTTTAGCAGCCTCATCATTACCAGGTCCAAGTTTGATAACATGCCCTCCTTCTGCATTATCTCTTTTGTACATTTCAGCAAAATAGGACGAAGGAGTATCTGCAACAAAGTTTGTTGAAGGTGCATTATCACTGTCATTTAAGGTAGAACCGACAATTTGTTTAACTTTTCCGTTGTGAAGATCTATACATGGTCTGAAAAGTGTCATTTGTACTCCTCTAATTTATCAGTTTCATGACATTTTTAAGGTCTTCCCAGACTGGTTTTTTAGCTTCACTCTTTTTAAGCATATAATTGAGATGATAAGTGGGCATAAGGGGAATATTGTTAAATTTAAAAAAATTACCTCTCAACTCGTTAATAGTCTTACCGGTATTTAATAAAAATCTTGCAGGTGTTTGTCCAAGAGCCACAATAACTTTTGGATTGGCATTCATAATCTGCTTTGCAACAAGAGAAGAACAGGGGAAACTTTTTCTTATATGTTCAATACTGTTTTTAGGATTCAGCCCCTGACACTTAACAATATTGAGAAGGAGTACATTGTCTCTATTTAGCCCCATGGCTTTTATCATCTTATTTAAAAGCATACCACGTTCACCCGCAAAAGGAATTCCCACTGCCGCCTCTGATTCATCAGGCATATCTCCAACGAATGCAACTTTAACATTTAAAACCGGTGTTTCATAAACTGGTTTGAATCTTCGAAAAAAGTTGCAGTTGCTGCAAATATTTTCCTGTTCATTTTTTGATGAAAAAACCGGAAAATTATTTTCAGGAATTATAACATTTTGTTCAATTGAAACAACAGGGAGCTTTTCAGACTGTTTGTGCAAATCCGGTTGAACAGTATTTGCAGAAATATTTGCAGAAATGTTTTGAATCTCATCAGCCTGTTGTTTTACAGGAGAATATTCAAAATCCGGAATATCAAGTCTGACATCCTCTTTAGAATAACCCTGAAGCCCAAGCTCCCTGTCCCATTCAATACGCCCTTTTAAATTTTTAATAAGATCAAGCAAATTATGGGTCCCAAAAAATATCAGGAGTAGGTGAAGTGGAATTTATGGCCGCATATTGCGAAGAGGTCGCCCTCATCAATTCGTTTGGAATCAACTAAACGGTTACCAAATTCAACACCGTTTGTGCTTCCGAGATCTTTGATGTAGTAAGCACCGTTATGGAAAATTATTGCAGCATGTTTTCTTGAAACATTAGAATCTTTAATTGCAAGGTCTGCAGATTTGGTTCCACGTCCCAAAATGAACTGATCTTTTTGTATAACAACTTTTCTGCCTTCATAAATCATTGTAAGTACAGGTCTGGCAGGTTCTGCCTGAACGCCGCTTCCGGTTCCGGATGCAACCGGGGGTGGATTCAGACCAGATACTCCTGTCTGACTTCTCTGAGCAGGTTTCACAACCCTTGGAGGTGCGGGTACAGATGGTCTGTGAGCCTTTGGAGCACTGGGAATTTCAGGACTGTTTTTAATAGTAGGTGCAGTGGCGGATGGTGCCGGGGGAGCCATTAAATTATCTCCAAGATCAAGATTGTCATCATCGTCAAGGTCCGGAAGATCATCATCGTCATCATCATCAAGAGTGAAACCCTTTAGTGGATTACTCTCCTCTTTACCTATTAAAGGCAGCCCGTCCGAGCTGTCACTTTCTTCAGTTAAAAGATCATCATCTTCAACAGGAGGAAGCTCATCGTCATCTTCAATAGCGTCCTCAAGTTCAATTTCACTGCTCTCTTCAGGCCCTGGGGCTTCCAGCTCTTCAATTTCTTCAACTTCTTCAATATCTTTAAGGCCGCTCACTTCTTCAATATCATCAAGCAGATCATCAACATCCTCAATATCCTCAACCGGTGGAAGCTCATCAGTAATGGGAGACTCCTCAACATATGCAAAACCGTTTAACTCGGCATATGCACGCATTGCCTCATTGATAAGATAATCAACCGAGCACTCCATCTTTTCAGATTGAGCAATAAATGCATCCCATAATCTGTCCCGTGCCTGAAAACTCTGAAGTATTTTTCTACTGGATGTACGTGAACTCATAAGAGACTAACCTTTCTTAAGTGAATTAATAATTTCTTTAGCTGCATCTTTTACACTCTTATTTTTAAAGCCCTTAGGAAGTTTCTGTTTACTTGATAAAACCTTCTCAAGAACCGTAATATCGCCTTTATTGCCAATTTTGGCAATAGCATAAATCACAATTCCCTTCGCAAATGCACTGCCGGAAACAAGAACTGTTTCAGCTGATTTTTTAATGTCAGGAAATTTTGATACCAGATCAATAAGTTCATTTATCTCTTCCTCTGATTTTGCGATGGCAGATACGGACAATGCATCTGCCAGGTATTTTTCTGCATCAAGTCTCAAGAGACATCTTACCCCGACCATATTCCAGAAGAAATCTTTCTGATTAAGAAGTTTTTTTAATGCCGCCGCAGATTCAGGCTGAACTATCTGAGCGATTGTCATGTATGTCTCTTCACGCTGATACTTATCAAAAGAGGTATCCTCTGCCATTTTAAAAAGCTTTTCAAGCTGCTGTTTTGTGCCAGTAATATTTTTTTCATCCATGGCAACAGAATAGGCTCTTAAAGCATATCGCTTCAGCTCTTCACTGATTTTGGGATCTGTTGCAAAATCAACAAGCATGTCACCAACTGAGTCACCGCCAATAACAGCTGCGGCCATAAGATGTGTCTCTGAAAATTTGCCTGGATTATTTTTAAGTTGTTCTGCAATAATTCCAGATGCAAGTTTGAGGGCCTCTTCATCTTTTGACTGACGGAGAAGATCCGCAATAGATTTTACATATGGTTCGTTAATTGTAAGTCTTTTAGCAAGGGCGATAAGTGCGGGAGTTCCCACTTTGGCTACTATAACTTTAATATTATATCCGGCCATTGATCTTGATTTGAAATTACCTTTTGCACACCAGTCAACAAGTGCATTTTCAACAGCTTTTCTGCTCTCATCCACACTGTAGTTATACAAGATGTAAAGTCCGTCTTTTGCGGCTATCTGTTCGGGTGATAAAGTGTCACCGTCACCTCCCTTGTCAATTATGTCAGTCAGAATTGGAACAGCTGCAAGTATAACTTTATCAGCATCTCCCGCATCAATTTTTGTAAATGCCTCTTCTAATAGTGCATACTGCTTAATATCAATAAGAGCGATAGATGCTTTGGCTCTTAAAGTTAAATCCATACTATTATCTATTAAAACACCAGCAAGTTTTTTAGGACCTTTCTGGGTACTCTTCCACAGTTCTAATTTTTCGTCATTGACCTGACATCCAAATGAAAACAGTAATGAGAAAAATACAATTACAGGAAATCTTAAAGGTCTCATTATACGCCCTTTCATTATAAAAAAATTACTTAACAAAGTGTGCCCAAAAAGAGATTATTGTCAATTAACTCTTATACCATTCTTTATAGTAATACTTGAGTAGTTGAATTAATAATCAGTTTTTAAAAGGAATATCTGAATTAAACTGTTCAAACAGTGAAATATCACTTTCACCTTTTGATATAATTACAGCTTTTGTAAAAAAGCTGTTGTTTGGGACATTAATCAACCTGGATTTTTCATCTTCTAAAACTGTGTACATCAGATTTAAATCTATTGCTCTGCCGATAATTGTATCAACCGGAATTTCTATTGTGTCACCAATTTTATAGGGCTTATAAACAAGAATGAGCAAAAAACAGAACATATTGGAAATTATGCTCCACCCCGCAACAAATCCTATTGAAACAGCTGCCAGAACCCCAAGAAGTGCTGCCCATACATTATTAAGAATTCCCAGCTGGGCAAGAATTATAAAACCTCCAATGCCCACACAGATCCATCTGATAAATTTTACGAGGATATTTATCACCGGAAGTGCAAGCTGCCGTTTATGGAGAAGAGTCTTTACGGTGCCTGAAGCCAGAGAATAAACAATAATGGTTAAAATCAGGATAACGGCAACGGATACTATTTTGGAACCATTACCTTGGGACCATTGAATTATTGAGATTAGAATTTCTTTCATAATATCTGGATAAATATCATGAAAATGGAAAAATGTCAGTCAATATTTACAAACGCGTCACAGGGGCATTTTACAGATGCGCTTACATCTCCATTTTGAATTGCCTTGCATGAATCTCCCACCAGCTGTATCTGAGAAGGTGAATTTACCTGCCAGCCGTTATCAGTGTTATACTCAACAGCTTCAACGCTGGATCCATCAATAATATTAACAGAACAGCTACTCTCTTTTCCGCTTACCATCTCTCCGGACAGATCAAAAATACAGCTTCTTATTCCATTTATAATAGTATTGAATGCATCGGTTAATCCATCTTTATTAGTGGCTGTCCACCATTCAGCATCATCCTCCCCTGGTTTTACTCCCAATCCCGCATTTGCCATGTCCTGCATATGGGTCTTTGTTGCCTCTGCACCAACACTTATTACAAATGTAAAGACTCCTTCACTGTAAGCATTTTCGACGTTGGATACAGCAAGATCCTTTGCGTTCTGTGTTTGCGGATCTGGAACTGCACAGGTATCAGGATCACCATCTGTTGCAAGAACAATTACTTTTGGGCCAGGCTCATTTATACCTTTAAGAGTGGCTGCAGCTGCTTCAATTGATTCTCCTGTTGGTGTGTCATCGCCCATTTTAGCAGGATTAAATGTATCATAAATTGTCTGATAATTATTTAGAGATGGAGCCTCATTAGTTAATATGGGACACTCATCAGGAACAGTTCCTCCGTTATTGCTGGTATACAATGAAAGACCGAAACGCACCTTTCCTTCAAGATGCTTTACTATTCCGTCAGTTTTATTAATAAGAGCATCTTTTATAACATCCCACCTTTGAGGGTCGCCGCTTCCAGGAAATCCCGCATTCATGCTTGATGATTGATCTATGAGAAGAATAACTGTTGGAATCTGTGTTGTAAACTGAATATCCGCTTCTGCGCAGATATTGGAACTGTCAGTTCCGCCCACAATCTCCTCATCAACAATTTTATTACAATTATCGTCAATATTATTGTCCGGTATTTCAAGAGCGTCAGGATTTACATCAGGATTATTATCATCACAATCCATTGGTTCAAACCACCCGTCTCCATCTTTATCCCATCCACTTGAGGTGTTGTCTGAATCTGTACTGTCCATATTGCTGTCAGTGCTGCTGGTTTTAGAAGTGTCACTGTCA
>JAFGVO010000437.1 GCA_016937935.1 Deltaproteobacteria bacterium
AACCGGGATGATAATTTAAACAAAACTTCTAAATTAAAAGCCGAGGTAAAATTCCTGCCTAAAATTATGCAGAAGAGTGCACTGGTGTGTTTTGAAATAGCGATAAAATAAAGAGTCCTGGATTTTTATAATATTCAATCTTATTTTATGAAGTAAATCAGTTCAAATTTTAATTTCAAAAAAATTAATGACTGTTTAAAGCTAAATTTGAGGCCAAATTTTTAATTAAACAAAATTTAGGGATAAAAACAGAGGTGAAATCAACTGATTAGCCTCCGTCCGAAATTGGTTCGAAAATGTGTCCGAAAATGTTGTCCGGAAATATTTAGAAAAAATAATTATCTGGAATAAATTTACTATTTGTAGCATTTTATTTAAATGATAGATTTTTTAATGTTTGAAGAAAATGAAGAAAATGAAGAAAATGAAGAAAATGAAGAGAATGAAACGTTAGAGCTTTTATATGATCTAAAACATGATCTTGGTAAATATGTTCAGCTGCCTTTTATGATGCTGCCCAAGGATGCGCAGGAGAATGATATTAGAGATGCTCTAAGACTGGGACTTTTTAAAACGCGAAGTGTTAATGGCCATATTAAAAGTGCAAAGGATATTTGGAATTCTTTTGAAGAAAATCTTAATAAAAAATTGGATTTACAAAGTTTTAAATTAATAAAAGATGCTGTTATAGCTATTTTTGCACTTGAAAAATATTTGAATAATAAGTCCCATATTGATGTTTCAGCTGTTAAATCCTGTTTTGCATCATTAAATAACAATATTATAAATGTGATTGATAAATATAAGGACAGATAGATGCCTGAAAATTTGATTAAAAACAGACCCAGGATTCTTTTAATAGATGATGGAGATAATTATGCTCAGATGCTTGCCAGGACAGGTGAGTTTGAACTAGTCAGCCCCTATGAACCGGATTCAAATAATGGTGAAACCTGCTGCATTCACGATGGTCCTGCGGCATTGGAGTTTTTAGAAAAGATTGATGGCAATGTAGATGTCATAGTTCTAGATATGAATTTTAATGTTTCAAAGGAACGTTTATTTGTGCTTAAGGAAGGATCATCACTTAAGCAGACAATGAGGTTGCAGGGAGTTGCAATTTTTAGAGAGATTAGAAAGCTATATCCACGGATTCCAGTTGTTTTTTTAACATCTGACGATGATCTTCATATTGATAAAAATGAATTTGATCTTGCTGAGACTTCTTTAGCTTATGTCCTGGACGGATATGATTTAGATACTATGCGAGTTAGAATAAGCAGTGCCATTTCAAGTGCTAAAAAATTTCTTGTTGATGAAAATTCATCTGTGTTTTGGGGTAGTGATTCATTGATGAATAGTGTCAGGAGACGTCTCAAGGTTCTTTCAAGAGGAGGTATGCCGCTCATTCTGGAAGGGGAGACAGGAACAGGAAAGTCCTTTCTTGCAAAGCAGTATGTTCATGAATTGAGTGGTCGCAAGGGACCATTTGTGGTTCTTGATCTATCTTCAGTTCCTGAACAGTTAATGTCAGCCCATCTCTTTGGTGCTGAAAAGGGTTCCTATACAGGAGCCGATATTGGAAGAAAAGGGGTTTTTGAACTTGCAGAAGGCGGAACATTATTTATTGACGAGATTCAAAATGCGCCAATTGATGTTCAAAAACAGCTTCTTGTTGTTCTTCAGGATAAAAAAGTCATTCCATTGGGTTCTTCAAGGGAGATCTCTGTTGATGTTAAAGTGGTCGCGGCAAGCAATATATCTCTTTCTGAAGCTGTAGCAAAAAGTGAGTTCAGATCAGATTTATATATGCGTCTGTCACCTGCAGCAACTGTTAAAATACCTCCTTTAAGGGAAAGAGCAGGGGAGTTAAAACAGCTGATTGAGCAGTTTGCCCAAAAGGCTTTTAATGAACGTGATTTAATCAGAATTAAAGATGATGTGTTAAACTCATTTAATTTAAAAAAGAATACTGATGCAATGCTATTGATTGGCAGACCGGACTCTAAACAGCACAATGATAGTTTTGAAATTGTAATTCCACCAGCTGGCTGGAAGCTTCTTTCTACTCATTCATGGCCTGGTAATATGCGAGAGCTGGAGATGGTTGTTTACAATATAATACTCTTTACAATGGTTGAAGCTCTTGAGGCTTTAAAAGACAACACGCAAATTTCATCTGGAAGGCTTCAGGTTGACTCCACTCTTATATCAGAGCTTTTAAATAGTTCAAAGGGGCTCGAGAGTGTTAAAGAGAGCCTTGTTAATAACAGTGACGGGCTTTTTATTGAGATTAAAAGCAACGACACATTAAATGAAGTTGCAAAAGATGTGGAACGGCAATATTTTCTTCATCTTTATTCGCAAACGGGACATGATTTTATTAAAATGGCTGAGATTCTTTTAAATGATGAGACCAAAGGCAGAGCTGTAAGATTGCGCTTTAATCAGCTAGGGTTAAAAGTTCGAGAGATTAAAAATTGATAAATCAAATTTTTATTTTACTATTATTATTTTTACAGGTTGAAAATTCCAACGTGGATAGCGATCCTGATATGTCAGAGAGCGTCCTGCCTTTAATGGAAGATTCAGATATTGAGGAAGATAAAGATGAAAATATTAATGGTTTTTTTGCACCTGAAGAGATAATTGAAAATGAAAATGCTGATTCAGATACTGTGCAGATTGATCTTGAGGCAGTAATAAAACAGGAGGCCGCTGAAAAGAATAAAAGTGCTTTGAACATGCTTAAGAATAATAAGATACCTGAAGCACTTGCTCTGCTTCAGGATGCATATTCTTTGGATTCTCAAAATCCTGAAATCGTAAATAATCTGGGATATGCGTTTTATCTTCTTGGAAATATTGAAGATGCTCAGAAGTACTACAAGGAGTCTTTAACTCTTGATCCTGGAAGGGTTGTTGCAATAGTAAATCTGGCAGATCTCCTTTATAAAAATTCAGAAGAGAGTCCTGATGCAGGAAAAATGGCTGCTGAACTTCTTTTAAAGGCAAGAGAGCTTGAAGGAAACAGTCCAAGAATTATTTTAAGGCAGGCTAGGGTGGCAGCTCTCAGACTTGATTTTAGCGAAGGGGAGAGGTTTTATAATGAGTATCTTGAAAAAAGAAAACCAACAGATGTATTAAAAATTGAAATAGGTGATTTTTACAGGGATTTTGGTGAACTTGATGAGGCCCTCAAGTGGTATAAAACTATAAAAGGGAATAATTATAAAAAAAAGGCCGAGGATAGAATCTGGAATATTGAGGTTTTGAATCAAAGTGTAAGTCTTGGCTGGAGTGATCCTGATGTTCCTCAGAAAGCAAAGGACCTTGTTAAAAAAGCTGGCAAACTTTTTAATAGCCACAACTACTCCGATGCGGAAAAACTATACCAGCAGGCTCTGTTGCTTGGTCCAAGCTATGTTGAAGGATTGATGGGCTATGGAGATCTGCTTTTTAGAAACGGAAAAAGAGAAGATGCTGAATTATATTTTTTGAGAGCCCTGGCAATTAAACAGGATTATCCAGAAGTTTATGTGAGGCTTTCAAAATTATATTTGACAGATAGCGACAATAGGGAAAAAAATATCTCAACAGCAGTGATATTTTTACAGAGAGCCTTGAAATTACGCCCTGAGTGGAGTGAACTTGAGCTTGAACTTGCAGTTGCATTACGCCTTAAAGGTGATGTGCTTGATGCTCTTTTACATGTTAAAAAATATCTGCTGCTTCAAAAAGACAACAGTACTAAAAGAGCTGCTGCTCTCAGATTGAAAAGCTCACTTGAGATGCTACTGTCACCACTGGAACTGGCAAAATTATCCTCTGGAGAAGATGAACTTTTTTCAGCTAAAGAGAAAATGAGCCCTGAAGTTGTTATAATAATTCAAAAAGCGATGACACATCTAAAAAATGGATCACTCAATGAGGCAATGGTAACTCTTGAGTCTGTTAAGGGTGATGATCTCAACAGTTCTATAATTAATTTAAAAGCACGAATAATGCTGGGTGCAGGTAAGACTGTAAAAGCTTTAAATCTTTTAAAAGAGTCTCTTGCTTTAAAAGAGGAACAACCAGAGGTTCATGAACAGATAGCAATAACCCTTTTATCTCTTAATAAAAAACGTCTGGCAAAACTTCATTTTAAACGGGCATATGAACTGGGTGAGCCTGATGCCGAGTTTCAGCTTATAAAAATTGATTATAAAAAGCAAAGTCCCTCAATTTTATATCCTGTATTTGATCTCAGACAGATTGCAACACTCATAGATCTTAAAAACAGATTGAAAAATTTTATCAATAACAATCCCCAGTCTCTTTATATTTCTGATGCAGAAAGGTATTATAAAATTCTTCAAAAGCGAATATTAAATGTATGGTATCTGATTTTTTCAATTGGGTTTATTATTATTATTTTATCAGTAGTTATTACAAAAAAAGTTTACGGAGGGTACGGTCTAGCATATTTAATAAAACGTTTTCCTGAATCAGGAATTGAGGTGCAGAGAATTTTATCCGCTGTTCGTCATGAGGTTTTAAAGCACAACACAATGATGCTTACAGGACTTGTCGAAGCTTTGGAATCAGGTGATGATGCCAGTGAACTTGCGTCATACGTTGCAAAAAGAATTGCCCTTGATAAATCCGGAGGCGTGAGCAGCCGGCTCCGGCACTATGTATTAATGCTTAACCGTATCGGTGATGCAAATAAAATAAGACTTAATTTAAAGAGAAAAGATCCTGCACTTGCACCCTTGATTGAGGGAATGAATATCGCTGCAAAAAATTCAGATGATCTTGTGCGTATTAAAAAACTTGGAAAAAGAAGACAACGAAAAGTTCTGCAGAATATAAAAAGGGCATCCATTCTTTTGAATGTTGAAGGTTATGAAGCTGTAAGAGAGCTCCTTGATAACTTGCGAGTTTTAAAAATTGATAAAAAACGTCTTAAAAACATCTTTAAAAGATGTGTAACTGAGCCATCATTTGCGGGATTGAATGTTACTTTGTCAGAACTGATTTTTGAAAAAGATATAAAAGAGATCATGCTTGCTCTTCCTGCTGCCGTTTTTGAAGATATAATTACAAATTTAATAAGAAATGCTGTTCAATCATCACAGATATATAATGAAACAGATTTTGAAATTTCAATTGGACTTGAAATTAATTTAGAGATTGATGGGATTACTGGAATTGAACGGGTGCTCATAAGCGTTAAAGATAAGTCAAAAAGGGAGCTTACTGCCCAGATGTTAAAAGGACGATATATTGAAGAGGGGCTTGGACTTACTGCAGATTTGATTACAATGTATGATGGCTCCATTGATGTTGTTAAACTTGAATTGCCATTTGAAAAAGCAGTTGTTGTAAAGCTTCCAATGGCCAGATAAATTTTTTTGGAGTGAATATGTCAAAAAATAACTTACCGCTTGTTTTAATTATAGAAGACGGAAACGAGTATTATGAGAATCTCTCACGATTTGTAAAAGGGCCTGAATATCTTCAGGTTAAAAATGGCTTAAAGGCTATAGAAGTTTTGAAAAGTAAAGCAGTTGATATTGTATATCTTGATATGAGGTTTGATCGAATTGAAAAAAAAGACCTTCTTGGGGATTATGATAAAGTTGCAAAGGATCATAATGATGATCCTCTGAGAACCCTGCGCTTTATTCAAAACAATCAAGGTCTGTTTATTCTGGAGGAGATCAAAAAAAATGGATTTTCAAATATCCCGGTTGTTCTTGCTTATGATTTTTCAAGGGAAGAGAAACGATTTCTTTTTCTCAAAAAGAATAACCCTTCTCTTACTTGGGTTAAAGATGCAGTTACTCCTCTTGAGATAAAGGCAATTTTTGATTCAATCGTTTAGCTGTGGATATTTGCAGTTACAATTTTTACCACACTGCCGTCAGTTCCAACCTCTTTAACCGCAAGAGAAACTTTGTTATCATTGTCAAGGGCATTCCAGTAGGTATTTAAAATATCATCAATAGTTCCCGTTAAAGGTAAAATGATTGGATATGTGTTAAATGGTGGAAGAGGGTTTCCGTCTCCCATGTATGTTGTAAGAGCATAACCAGTCCCTTTTTGTGGGAGAGCAGGCATGAAAGTGATGCGGTCTGTTTCGTCACTGTTTTGACTATTAGCTCTGAGTATACTCATTTCAATTTTAGGAAGAGATTCTTTAAATGAGATCATCCCTGATATTCTCGGAGTAAAATTGGGTCCATCCGGCTCTCTATTCCTTGTTGATAAAGCATCGGTAAATGTACCGCCATTTTTTAGACCATTATAAATTGTTGTTGTCTGATCTCCGTTGCTTACCAGTTGAATTTTGGGAAGGGCAAGCATTGCATCATAAATAATTAGTGACGGGTCTGTTACCTTGCTTTCGTCAACTGGCTCAGTCCAGAGGCGTTCTCCTTCAAATGAAAATCTTCTGTTCTGACTGTTAACACTGCGTCCCATTATAAAATAGACTATTGCGAAGTTGTCGCTTTTTTCCATTCTTCCAATAACTATGCCACGGCCAGGATATGTATTGTTTTTAATGTGGCTTAAAAGGTTTTGTTCTGCTTTTTCAGTTACACTCATTTTTTATATCTCCTTAATGTTTTATAAATGCTGATTTAGAAAGTTGCCGGTTCTTTGCCTTTTATCAATCTTTCAATATTATTTCTGTGGCTCCAGATTACCATAATCATTATTATTGCCGCTGTTGCAACTGTTTTCAGATTAATGTTCTGATTTAAATGTAACAGATTAAAAAAATGAGCTGTCTCTATTATGAAAACTGATATTACAAGTGTAAGTGAGCCCATTGATACCCTTCTGGTTATAAGAACAGCAGCCAGAAATATAATTAGTCCAATTGAAAGTGTTATGGGGAAAATTGCTAAAAATATTCCGATTGTGTTAGCTACACCCTTGCCACCTTTAAATGAATGAAAAACCGGATAGATATTTCCTGTTATAATAAACAGCCCGCCTATTGGCCACAACTCATCTAAAGATAAAAATTTTAAGAGTGTCATTAGAAGGTATGCTCTCAAAATATCTGCGATGAGTATCATGACCCCGCTTTTAACACCTGCAAGTCTCATGAGGTTTGTGGCACCCGCATTATTAGAACCGGTCTGTCTGATTTCCATTTTCATAATTTTTTTTGCATAAATGATAGAAAAATTAATAGAACCGCAAATATAAAGAAAAATAAAGAGGCCTGTTTCTGGGAGCATATTTAAATTTAAAGACATTAATCTGTTATCTAAGCTGATCTTCGGACCAGTCATAAACCTGTGAAGCTTTAGTTATAGATGGATTTGGAAAGGGAAGAATATTTTCCTGTAATACTGGAGAATTATCTGAAAAGGCAATATTTATAATGTCATGCATTCTTTTTATAAGTAAATTTAAAGAGTTTTGATCTGTATGAGGCAGCATAATCATAATAGTATTTTTAAACATGAAAATTATATCACTGGTTCT
>JAFGVO010000438.1 GCA_016937935.1 Deltaproteobacteria bacterium
CTCGACCTGCTTTTCCAGGGAAAACTCCCGGATTTCGAATCCTGTCTGCCAACTACCGCTGAATAGTTACAAAGAAACTATGAAGATTTTTGAATATTTTTTTTAGAAAAACCATTAAGTTATCTCATAAATACAGACATGCATTAATAAATAGAAAAACCAACAACTTTAAATCTATTGCATAAACCTGTCCCACGCAAGTTTATCTCAACCTGATTTTTTACAATATTATTAAACTTTATTTACTCGGTAACTAGATGAAGCAAATCACCGTCAAGTCTGTAAAAGGGTATATTGACCTCTGTAAACAGTTTCACAGACCCTCTTTTACGATAATCATTCTGGAATATTACTTTTTTAACATTTCCGAGGTTTATTATTCTTTTTGCACACATCTCACAGGGCATATGTGTCACAAAAATAATTTTTTCAACACTTCTTGGAGCATCGCAGTTAATAACCGCATTTTCCTCCGAATGGAGACAACCGCAATTGCCCGGTTCATCTCTGTCGCAACTGTTTGAAAGTCCTGTTGCATTGCCGTTATAGCCTATGGACAACACTTTCCGAAAATCAAGAGTCGTTATTACTGTGCCGACCTTAAGTCTGCTGCATGTAGATCTATTTGCAATTTCCAATGCAAAATTCATATATACTCTCTCAAAAGATGGTCTTTTATTATGTTCGAGGCTCATAGTGGATTACCTATTATCACATGATACAAATTTTGTTAACAGATTCACTAAAGTAATGTTCTGCTCTTTTTTGTTATATTCATGTATATATACTATAATAGGTTTATTTTAATTATTGAGGAGTAAGAATGAATAGAATAACATCACTTGAAAGAAAAACAGCCGAGACTGATATTAAGCTCTCATTAAATATAGATGGCACAGGAAAATCTGAAATTTCCACAGGAGTAGGTTTTTTTGATCATATGCTTACAGCCCTGTCAAAACACTCAAAAATGGATATCTCACTAACATGCAAAGGTGACCTCCATATTGATGATCACCATACGGTTGAAGATTGTTCCATTGTTTTAGGCCAGGCTTTTGATACTGCCCTTGGCGACAAGAGAGGAATTACAAGGTTTGCCAGTGCATATGCTCCATTAGATGAGGCAGTTGCACGGGCAGTTATCGATCTTTCAGGAAGGCCATATTGCGTAACAGCTTTACAGCTTGAAAACAGTCTGATTGGAGATGTACAGTCTCAAAATCTCGAACATGCCATTGAATCCTTTGCTCTTAATGCCAAAATAACAGTTCATGTTGAAGTTTTATACGGAAGCAATGATCACCATAAAGCTGAAGCGGCATTTAAAGCTCTTGCCATAGCAATTAAAAACGCAGTTTCCATTACAGGCAGTGATATTCCAAGCACCAAGGGCGTAATTTAATTTTTATATGCGTTTATATTAAATGTTAAACTCTTTTTTAAAAAACAGTCTAGTCGCCGGTATCTGTTCAACTCTTGTTTTATCCGGGTGTTCCCGGGGGACATTACATATTGATAAAGCAAAAACCAGGGTATATTCCAGTGTCCAAAGCAACAGTTCCATAAACAAACCACTTATAATTGAGTGGCCCTCTTCTGACAGAGGCGCCCTTGAATCAAAAATGAAAAGCGGTACAGTTGCTGTGCGCATATTTAATGGAGAAATAGAACTCCTTGAGGACTGTAATCCAGGGGGGGATTATAAATACACCGGGTTTACCAAAAAAATTGAAACACAGGTTTTAACTACCGACAGCGAACTTGACGCAAACTTCTCTTTGGGCTCTGCTAAATTAGGCGGTGAGCTTAGAAAATTCGGCAAACTGTTTATCAACCTCTCCCTTGTTGGACAGCTTGAAAGCAATTTCGATAATACTCAAATTCTACCAGATACTCCGGCATGTCAAAGAGCAACTCATATTGTTAAATCTGCAAGTATCGGAGCGTTTCGTTTTTATGCAGGAGAGGGAAAGACACTTGGTGCAATTGCAACGACAGGTAAAGCTGCAAACCAGTTTGGTATTGATGCAAATGCCGGCAGAGGCAAAAGATCCGAGTTTCTAAGTGAAGATGAGGATTTTGACCAGTGTGAACTCTCCAATCCCGATG
This sequence comes from Deltaproteobacteria bacterium, assembly GCA_016937935.1. Classification (GTDB taxonomy): domain Bacteria; phylum Myxococcota_A; class Polyangia; order JAAYKL01; family JAAYKL01; genus JAFGVO01. The sequence goes on from JAFGVO010000438.1 coordinate 2,113, forward strand.
ACAAAAGACCTCCCATGGGTTGTTCAGCACTTTTAAGATTGCGACTGATAGATTTAGGAACTCCACAGTCAGATCTAACTGTTCCACAATATGAGTTTGGAACACTGGAATTTATCTATTCTGACAAACTTGATTTTCAAATGGAAAGTGAAAAAGAGTTATCACCCTGGATACATGGACCTCTTCCATATGAGTTGTGCAGCAGATTAAAAAACATTACTAAAAAAAGTTCATTTGATTCACTTTATAATTACTGTGACATGATTGAATCCGGTGTAACGGCATCACTTCCATATAAAAATGATTTTAAATGGTCTTTAAAAATTCAACCAGATAACAACCCTTTTAAAAATACCTGTAATAATTTTGAAAAAATTATCAAATCAGCCTCAACCTTAAAAACAGATGATAAAAAACTGATTGAAAGACTTGCATCAAATATTGCAGCTCTGCTTTTATGGCACGAAAGTCAGTTAAAAAAAGATAATCCGGATGTTGCCAATATCATAAAATTATTGACACCACTTTTGGAAGTTGCTCCTAAAGACAGTATTAAAAGTGATGATGAATGGTGGGCGGCTCATATTCTTACAGTTGCGGGGCTCCAGGATTTCAGTTTGCAACTCTCTCAAACAATGCCCATAAACTTTGCCTCCATGTGGCATCTTTATGAAGCATCACAGCAAAACATGGATAAAACTCTGAAAATCATTCCTGAAATCATAAAAAAATTCGACAAATGTGATGAGAAAAAACTTCAGGCAATGAACATCTACAATTTGATGCTTGAAAACAGCAATTCCACAGATACTTTACTTAAAGCACTAATAGAACTTGATAAAGCTTTTGAACAGCAGGGTGAATGGGATTTTCCAGGTACTCGAATAAATGAACTGGCAAGATTTACAGGACACTCTGTAGAAACTGAACTTTTTTTAAAGGATTATCCCTGGGTTTTATCTGATTTTTTATTGGCAAAAGCTCAAAACTGCTTCTTTCATGAAAACTATGCTTGCGTTAGACAGACATTTCGAAAAATTCTGCAGCATCCTGAGTTTCCAGTTTACCCCATTGCCTATAACGGAATGATTGAACTTGAAAGTGCTATTGGAGATCGGGCAGTTGCATTTAAAATGAAAATGAATGAACCTGACTGGTTAAATGATCCTGTATGGAGTGATCATTTAAAAAGTGTTCCCGCCTGTCCTGTAACTGATGAAAAAATATCTGCTGTAAAAAACAATGTTCTCAAATTCATGAACAATGATAACTCTATGTCACGAGACAACTATGAACTGACAGGAAGAGACCTCCCGGAGTGGACTATTCTTATAAATGCAGGCTCGTCACTCAGGGAGTGTCACTATGCCGAGGACCGTTTATCAGAAGACCTTGTAATAATTGACAGGCAAAAAGAGACTGGTGTTGTTAGTGTATCAACATCCTCCAGCCTTAATGGAATTGATAAATGCATCAAAAACAATCTTTTTGACAAATGGAAAGATACAAAATTTGGTCTTAACCTTTCTGTGAAAATTATTAATAATCTTCCATGGTACACAGACCCGGCAAACGGCTGGTCAAAACTTGAGAGGTACAGACTGGTCTGCGAAGCCGGTGAAATAGAGAGCTGTTTTAAATGGGGAAAGCTGCTTTTATCTGATCCTCATCAGAAGACTTCCAACATAAGTAATGCCCGTAAAATAATCCATGGGGCTTGTGAAAAAGGTCATCGACAGGCTTGTAAAGAAGAGAAAAAATGGCTTGAAAAAAAGACCGGGCAAAATTAAACTATTTTAATTTCTTTAATTTCTTAATCTCTTTAACAACACTTAAAACAGTCTCATTTTTAGGAGAGATTTTCTTGGCTTTCTTTATTACATCTTCGGCTTTATCAAACTGTTTAAGTTCCAGAAGAAGCATACTAAGGTGACAATACCACAGGGCATTCTCAGGATACATTGCTATTGCCTTTTCAAACTCTTCAACAGCCTCATCATTTCGTCCCTGCTCCTGGAAGAGTGTAGCAAGATGGAGATGAACAATGGGAAGCTCAGGTTCAAGTTTTTCAGCTGCTCTAAAAGCCTCTTCAGCCTCTTTATTACGCTCCTGCTCCAGATATAGATATCCGAGACTGTTATAAGTTGCAGGATCGTTTACATCCATCTGTCTGGCTTTCTGATATAACTCTTCCGCATCATCATACTCGCCTAGATCAAACTGAAGATCCCCGGCAAAAACATATGAGAGAGGAAAGGACTTATCAATCTCAATTGCTTCATTAAAACATTTTTCTGCAAGTTCCCAACTTCTATCTTCACTTCCAAGATCCTGAAAGACTGTGCCAAGACGAAGCTCAAGACTTGCTTTTACACGGGTATCACTTGAGTTTAGGGCTACACCTGTGTAGGCATTTCTCAAAGATTTTTCATATTCTCCGTTTTTCCAGTAATCAGTTGAAATAAGCAGATAGTCAAGTGCACTTTTCTCATCATCAGAGCGATTCAAAGCGGCCTCCACAAGGGGCTCAGAAGAGAACGCGGCATTATGTTCTGCATACTTTATCAGATTAAGAGCTGCTTCAATATCACTCTTATTGGGAATATTTCTTTTTAATGAACTCATAATTTAACCTCATTTAATATTATTAATACTAATCGAGAGGCATATTAACATGTAAAATATATTTTTTAAAAGTACCAAATAACTATAAATGACTAATTTACAGTCTTTTTTTCAGGACCATGACCTTTTACAAACATATAAAAGAAAATAATGAGTAAAATTGAAGCAATTCCCGTTTGGAGCATAAGAGAACCGGCTCCACTTTTAGAAATAATCATTGCTCCAAGTTTTCCCCCGATAGCAGAAGCCAGAGTGATTCGCGCAACATTGGCGATATTCATATATGTGGATCTCATTTTGTGATGGGACTGACGATCAATAAAATCTATAGATCCAAGATGAATCATTCCGAATGCCGCTCCTTGAATAGTTGCCGCAGCCCATTTATAAAAAAATGGAGTTTCAAGGGTAAATAAAGAAAAGATTACGAGACGAATTCCATTTAAAAACAGGCCAATAATAATTAACCATCTGTTTCCAAAAATTCCTATAAGTTTTTTTGAATAGATCATTATTGGAATTTCAAAAACAGTCCAGGTTCCAAAAATCAACCCAATCTGAAGCGGAGTCTCAAGAACATCATCAAAAAAATAGCTTGTATATATAAAAGAAGCGTTAAAAACTATTCCATTTAAAAGTGCAAAAACCAAAAAGAGTCTGAACAATTTGTCCTCTTTTAAATGTTTCCATGGAATCTCTACCCGTTTTAATCCCTGTCTGCTCTTGATACCTTTTAAAGATACAAAACCAAGAACTGCAAAACCAATGGCAGTTGCATAAAAAATAATCGGCAGATAGTAATAGCTGTCTAAAACAAATCCCATTATTATACATGCAACACTCCAGCCTGCTGTTCCGTAAACTCTAAAAGTTCCATAACTCTCACGCTTGTTATAAGTATTTAAAAGGGACATTGTCTCAGCGTCAACTGTAGGAATAATTGGCATTTGAAAAATTGAGTAGAGCATTACCATAGAAAATATCCAGATAAATCTAGTATTTAGAGACAGTTCCATGGCATAAGATGTGCCGCCTAATCCTGTGAGAAGGGTAAAAACAGCTGCTCCAAAACAGAAAAAAGTTATAAGGTGTCTGCCTAAATGGAGTCTGTCAGCAGCAATTCCCGCGGGTATATTTGCTGCGATTCCAGCAAGAGGCATAAAAAAGTAAATCCAGCCAATTAGATCATCTGCTGTTGTACCGTCACTATTTAAAAGAGTATGCTTATAAAAAATTGTTGCAAAAGGTGCTACAAATCCTGCCCCCATCAACATAAAAAAATAGAGAGTCTTTAAATATCTGCTGTTTAGTCTGAAGGATTCCATGATGAGTTTTTCTGTAAATTCAGTTATTTATAA
>JAFGVO010000043.1 GCA_016937935.1 Deltaproteobacteria bacterium
TGTGCAATGAATACTACATGTAAAACACAGTTTGATGCATGTACTGCAAATCCTGATTGTAATAATCTTGATTCATGCATGAATACAAATTGCAATGGTCCTGTTGCTCCTCCAGACTGGAATCTTTGTAAAGCAGATTGTTACTCAACTTACGCAGCTGGTGTTGAAACTCTCACTGCATATCATGCATGTATCTACTGTGACGCATGTCCAATAAAATGTGCAAAAGATGCAGGGGATAAGTGTAAGTGAAAATTTAATATTTCCACCATTTGATTTATCAGGAACTAATTATTATTATTTTTATAGTATGTGGGTTATGAACGGGAGGTTTCGGTATTTGCCTGCGTGGTCGAGGCCGTAGCCTACTACGAATTTGTCTGGTACTTCAAAACCTAGATAGTCAATTTTTACCGGGAGTTTTGTCATCTCTTTTTTGTGCAGTAAAGATGCGAGATATATGTTTTTAGGGGCTCTTGTTTTTAGATTTTTAATCAGATAATCTATTGTCAGGCCCGTATCAACTATGTCTTCAACTATTAAAACCTCTTCGTCTTTTATTGGATGTTTGAGATCCATTGTTATCTCTACTACACCTGAAGATGAGATTCTGTCACCGTATGAGCGCAGGCCAATAAATTCTATGTTCATTGGAAGCTTAATATGCCTTGCAAGGTCTGAGGCAAAGATGAAGCTTCCTTTAAGCACTACCAGCATGGTCAGGGATTTGCCTGCAAAATCATTTGTGATTTTTTTGCCAAGCTCTTCAATCCTTGATTGTATCTGTTCTTCAGTAAAAAGGATTTGTGAATTTTCAGGTGTATAATTCATCTTTTTAAATGGCCATATTTTTTTCAAGACGGCTGTTTGGTTCTTCCTGATTTGGAATAAAATCCTGACCTGTAACCTGTTTTGCTGTTTCGATATATCTTCTGGCAGCTTCAATTTTTATCTCATCAGGAATTTGTGGAATATCGCCGTCTCCGGTAAAATTTCTCTCATTTTTAAGCCATGTTCTCACATACTCTTTATCAAGACCTTTAGGATCATTACCTTCTGAAAAGTTCTGATCATAAGTGTCTGCCTGCCAGAATCTTGAAGAGTCAGGAGTGTGAATTTCATCAATAACAACAATCTGTCCCTCTTTTGTTCTTCCAAATTCATACTTTGTATCAACAAGAATAAGGCCGTTTTTTCTGCAAAGTTCACTGCCCGCATTAAAAAGATCCAGACTCATTTTTGCCATTGTATCAAAGTCCTCTTCGCTGATTCTTCCCATTGCCAGAAGTTCTTCTTTAGACACTGATACATCGTGATCTCCCTGCTCGGCTTTTGTGGACGGGGTTAATATGGGTTTTTCAAGTTTCTGGTGTTTTTTAAGACCTTCAGGAAGTGCATTGCCACAGAAGTTACGGCTTCCGTTTTGGTAGTGTGTCCATATTGAAGTTGATGTGGAGCCTGTAATATAGGCTCTTACAACCATTTCTACGGGCATTGGCTCGCAGTCCATAACTTTCATTACTGCGGGGTCAGGAGTGCTAATGAGGTGGTTTGGAACAATATCTTTGGTTTCATTAAACCAGAAAGCAGCCATGTAATTTAATACCTGCCCTTTAAAAGGAATTGTTCCTAAAATGCGATCGAACGCTGAAATCCTGTCACTTGTAACAATGTAGCGTACACCATCTTTAATATAAGAATTTCTGACTTTTCCCTTTTGTGGCTCTCCATAACCTTTTAATAGGGGGTCATTTAAAGTTTTTCCAAGTCCGTCCTTTAATATTTTTTCATCTATCATTTTATTCTCCATTATTTTCTTATTATGTTTTAAATAATCAATTACAAATCTGTTTTATATTGTTGTTAAAATAGAAACAACAACAAAAAAAGGATATTTTTTATGATTAAAATTGGATTGCTCGCCATTGGAAACGAGCTTCTTGATGGTTCTGTAAATGATAAAAACGGCATGTTTTTAAAAGGTTATTTACGGGACAGAGGCCTATTGCTTTTTAGTGAATTAGCTGTTTCAGACAGTGAAGGGGATATTATTGACGGCCTGTATTTTTTAATAAAAAATTGTGATGTTGTTATTACAAGCGGAGGTCTAGGTCCTACTTCTGATGACAGAACCCGTTTTGCCGTAAGTCATTTTTACAATATGGAACCGGTTTTTGATGGGGATAATTTTAAAAAAATTGAGGAGTATTTTGTAAAAAGAGGGCGCAAAGTTATAGATTCAAACAGGGTTCAATCTTTTAAGCCAGATGCTTTTGCATGGCTAAACAACACCATTGGAACTGCAGACGGACTTTTTTACCAGGACAATAGCTGTATGTTATTTGCTCTGCCGGGTGTTCCCCATGAGTTTGAAGAGATGGTTACAAATGTTGTTGATAAAAAATTAAACGATAGTTTTTCAATTCATAAAAGTAAAAACAGAGCAATCAGGCTTGGAGGTATTGGTGAGAGCGTTATTTATGAAAAGCTGAAAACTCTTGATTGTATAAGCTCTCTCGCATTTCTGCCAGATGCTCAAAAAGGGCTTCTTGTTAAATTTCCTGAAGAGTTTACTGTTGTAGAGGATATTATTAAAAATGAGTTTGCTCAGTATATTGTTTCCCTTTCCGGTGAATCCTTTGAGGATACAATTGTTATGGAACTTAAAAAACGCGGGCTTACTGTTTCCCTTGCGGAGAGTTGCACCGGAGGGAGTGTCTGCGGAATTCTAACCTCTGTGCCGGGAGCCAGTGACGTTTTAAAAGGCGGGGTAAATACATATATGACTTCTACTAAAATTTCAGTTTTAAAAATTAAAGAACAGACAATCTTAAATCATGGTATTGTTAGTCTGCCCTGTGCAAAAGAGATGGCTAAAAATGCAAGAGATCTGTTTGACAGCCATATTGCTGTATCTGTGACAGGATACCTTGGCCCGACAGGAGGAGACAGTTTTGCAAAAAACGGTGACTTTGTAATTGGTATTTCTGTTAAGGGTGGAGAGGATGAAGCTTTTAAAATAATGGCAGGCTATAAAAATAGATCTATTAATAAAAAGTTCGTAATTCAGATGGTTCTTTTTCATCTTTTAAAAACTATCAGACTATGTGATTAAAATCTATTTGGATATTTAATTAAATTCTGTCTGCAGGTCTACGTATGAACCGTGAAATGGCTGCCTGTTAACAAAAAAATAGGGAGTTCCAGAAATCTTGAGACGCTCACCCTCGGCTTTGTCAGCATTAACTTTTTCACTCACTGCACCGGAATTAATGTCTTCATTGAATTTTTCAATATTGAGGTTAAGTTTGCCCGCAAGTTCAATAAATGTATCTTCAGAAAGTTCATCACTGTACGCAAAAAGAAGATCGTGCATTTCCCAGAATTTACCCTGCAGACGGGCTGCTTCTGAAGCACATGCGGCTCTGAATGCAAACTGGTGATAGGAGAGGGGAAAGTGTTTAAAATAAACTTTAAAACGGTTTGGGTGTGTTTTTACCATTCGCCTGACAGTTCTGGCTGCTTTTTTACAAAACGGGCACTGGAAATCAGAAAATATAATAATTTCTGTTGGTGCGGCCTGTGAACCGGCCATTGCCGAGTTGTTGATATTTATGTTCTGTTCTACACCGCATGACAGGATAAAAAGTGTTAGAGAAATTATAATAATATATACTGGTTTATACATCTGTTTAAGTTGTTTAAGAGAGTAGCTTTTTTGCATTCTCTTTAACTTTGGATGTTGTTATGCGCTGTGAAACTAAAATAGATCTTAATTTATCATATGCATCATCAATATTGTCATTAACGAGGAGAAAATCGAATTCTTCAAAATGGGAAATTTCTCCTAATGCTGCAGTAAAGCGCTTTTCGAGAGATTCCGGAGTTTCTGTTCCCCTTGAACTAAGACGTCTTTTCAACTCATCAATAGATGGAGGAAGAATAAATATTGCTATTGCATCACTGTATCTCTCTTTAATCTGCCTTGCACCCTGATAGTCAATATCAAAAATCAGATCCATCTGATTTGAAGCTGCGGTTTTAATCTCTTTTAACGATGTCCCATAGCTGTTTCCATGTACATGAGCCCACTCAACAAACTGGTCATTTTCTTCCATTGTGTTAAATGTCTCCTGATCAACAAA
>JAFGVO010000439.1 GCA_016937935.1 Deltaproteobacteria bacterium
GTGTTTAAACGAAAGAAAAAAGAGATTGATGATTTTGAGGTTGAATGCCTGTCTTATATGGATACCCTTTACAACACCGCTTTAAAACTCACTAAAAACAACTCATCAGCAGAAGAGCTGGTACAGGAAACATATTTAAAAGCTTTTAAATATAAAAAAAGTTTCAACAGGGGAACAAATCTGAAAGCGTGGGTTTTTCGCATTCTGACTAATACATTTATCAATAATTACCGACATTTACAAAACGAATACAAATACCTTGAACGTACTGCAGTGGAACCTCTCTATGATCAGGTATTAGGTGAATATGCAAGAAGTTATGTTGCAAATCCCGAAGAACATCTTTTTAACAAATTTTTTACTGTTGAATTAGAGGAGGCTCTTAATGATCTTCCCCCCGACTTTAAAATTGCCGTGACACTTAGCGATATTGAAGAGTTTTCATATAAGGAAATCTCTGAAATCCTGGATAAACCAATTGGAACAGTTATGTCGAGACTCCACAGGGGCAGAAAAATGCTCCAGCAGCGCCTTGTTGATTTCGCTGCGGCAGAGGGACTCTCAACAGATGGAATTTTCCAAAAAAAGAACAAAACTGCAAAAACAGCACAAGGGTTATCAGCAGAAGAGAAAACTGCAGATGTAATATCCCTCAACATAAAAAAGGTGAACTAAGATGAATTGTTCAGCATGTTTAAAATTTATGGATGCCTACATTGACGGAGAGCTTCAGCCTTCAATGATGCTTGAAGTTGATGAACATCTTACACAGTGCAGTGACTGCAGCTCTTTGTATAAATTTAAAAATATACTTAAAGACTCATTAAAAAAGATTGAAAAGATTAAAGCTCCTGCACATTTAAGAGCAAAAATTGAGGCTTCTGCACATGAAAAATCTCCCTACTTGAAATTGCAGATTATTCTACCTGTTGCAGCTGCTGCGGTAATGATGTTTGCTGTCTGGAATCATAGAATTAAAACAGATTCTTCAGAGACGATGAATGGAATGTTAAGCGATGTGGTAGAGCATCATGTACGTGAGCTTCCAATGGAAATTAAAGATGCAAATGCAACAAAAGCCGCAGGCTGGTTTCACGGCAAAGTTGATTTTCCTGTTCATCCGTTGGGTGGCGGAGTTAAAAATGTATCTTTTGAAGGAGCGAGAGTCTCAAATGTAAGAGAACATGCTGCCGCTGAAATGTCCTACCTGGTTGATGGAAAAAAAGTAACATTCATGACATTTCCATCAAAACCCCTCTCTCTTGACAGTCCTGATATAAAAGTAGTCAACGGAGTAAAATATATTACAGGTGAGAAAAACGGATACAACGTAGTAATGACCCAGCACGGCAACCTTGTCTACGCAGTCTCATCCCAGCTATCACACAAAAAACTAATATCCCTACTATCCAACAGAATTTAATCCCGTTTACCATCTGTGAGTAATTAGAACCTGATTGTTTTCTTCGTCGTATTCGAAGCTTCCTCCGTCACGGCATCTCCAGCAGGGTGCCCAGTAGACTTCGTCCCTGTGTCCCTCTCTGTAAACAATGGCCAGGGGCATGGGGTTATCCCATATTATCAGACTGGATTCGTGAACATATTTTTTATTATCCTCAACTTCATGAAGGGCAACAACAAATGAGTGGTGATTGGATCTTCCAACCGCAAGCCATAACTCCATGCCCTGTCTCGGTATCCATCTTAAGGGTTTCCAGGTAAAATGAATTCCCTCTTTAAGAAGCTGTTTTCTGTCGCTTCCACGCTTTGCAAGTACTGCTCTTATGTCACCGTTAGAAAACATATGGGGATTATCATGAACGGCAGCAAGCTCGGGAATACTTTTAATAATCCGCTCAAACTCATCCGGCTTTATAGTTTTATAAACACTGTGAGCAGGACGTGCCCGTTCGATAAAACATTTTTCAGTGTTAACTTTTCCTCTGCAGCATCTAAATCCCATATTTGACTGTCTAAAATCCGGATTTACACGCCACCTTTTTGCACAGCGTCTTCCGTTTTCTGGCTTTACAAATTTACCGATAAAATCAAAATCCGGGGCATATCCCCTTGCAGCCAGCTTTGTAACCTGATCATCATCAATACCCCAAAAGCTTGAAGTGAGTTCTATAATCTTTCCAAAGCCCCAGACCCCAAATGGAGATGGTGAACCAACTGGTGAATCATATGCTGTCTCATCATATAAATTTCCACTGATATAACGCCTGTCATCTTCACCTTTACAGGCCCATTCAATCTCAAGTTCTGTGCATAACCGCTTATTCTGACTTTCACACATCTTTTTGGCATCTTCCAAAGTTACATCAGTATAAAATTCAGCCGAAGGATCATTGGGCCAGGGTAGAACATCCATCTCAAAAGGTGTCATCACTGTTTTGAGATTATCATTCTCCGCAAACTGATCACGAAGTTCGTCATCCGGAGGGCTTCCCCTTAAAAAAGTTCCACCTTTAATCTGAACCATCTGATCTGCCTCCGGGGGAGGAAAAACGGGTCTTGATAATGTCTCGATAATATCAGGAGCAACCGGGGGACGAATACCTCTGTCAACGGTATTTTTATTCTCATTTTGCAGCTCTTCATTTTTTGTCAGACTTTTTTTACCATATGAATGACCAGGTTCCATTACACTGTCAGAACTGCTTTCACTCTCTTTACTGTTGCTGTTACCAGAAGATTTTTTACTCTTTCCGCATGCCGAAATAAAAAAACCAATCGATATTAAACAAAACAGTATAATTGAAAATTTTCCTCTCATAAGTTTTGTCTATATCAGGAAAAAATAAATAATTCCTTTAAAAAAATAGGGTTTGACAAATATTACATTTAATAAAAGTGTTAAATTCAAGTCGATCAATTAATTATTTAGTGATAAGAAATTTGTAA
>JAFGVO010000440.1 GCA_016937935.1 Deltaproteobacteria bacterium
TTAAAGCCGAATTTGAGGCTAAATTTTAAATAAAACAAAATGTAGGGATAAAAACAGAGGTGAAATCAACTGATTAGCCTCCGTCCGAAATTGCTCCGTCCTAAATTGGCTAAATTGGTACCGGGGGTTGGGTTTAAAATGGTTTGATATTTTATATTCTGATAACAGTTACTTTTAAATTAGAATTATTTTATTTATTGAATTTGAGGGGAGAGAGATTATTTTTCTGAAAGGGCTTCAACTCCTGGAAGTTTTTTACCTTCAAGATATTCAAGACTGGCTCCTCCACCGGTAGATACGTGAGAGACTTTATCTGAAAGTTCTGCTTTTTCGATTGCTGCTGCGCTATCACCACCACCGATAATAGTGATGCCACCTTTTGAAGTAGAAACAGCGAGGGCCTCTGCAATTGCGAAGGTTCCTTTTGAACTTGCTTCAATTTCAAAAACGCCCATTGGGCCATTCCATACAACTGTTTTAGCTTCTTCAATAATGTCAGAAAAAAGTTTAACTGATTTTGGACCGATATCAATAGACATGGTATCTGCGGGTATTTTATCAGCATCTACATATAACATTTCTGAACATGTTCTGGTTCCGAAATCACAATCTTTAACAACTCCGCAGTCAACAGGGAGCTGAATTTTTCCTTCTCCTTTTACGAGGAGCTCTTTTGCCATTTCGATTCTTTCTTCTTCGCAAAGGGATCTTCCAATTTCCATTCCTTGTGCTTTGTAAAAAGTAAAAGCCATTCCGCCACCAATGATGAGTTTGTCAACTTTGGGAAGGAGAGCTTCAATAACATCAATTTTACCGGATATTTTAGCACCGCCTATAATCGCTACAAATGGTTTTTTAGGAGTCTCAAGGGAATCCCCGAGAAAATCGATCTCTTTTTTAAGAAGGTATCCGCTGGCGCGTTTTAAATCTACACCTACAACAGAACTGTGAGCTCTGTGGGCTGTTCCAAATGCATCATTGACATAAATGTCAGCAAGTTTGGTAAGACCTTTTCTGAACTCTTCAACTTTGGCATCATCAGCTTTTATTTTGTTTCCGTCAGCATCTACGCCTTTTCCGGTTTCTTCCACATGAAATCTTAAATTTTCAAGAACAAGAACCTCTCCAGATTTAAGTTCTGCAGCAGCAGCCTCAACCTCTGGTCCAACGCAATCGTTAACAAATTTTACATCTTTACCAAGCAGTTCGGAGAGTCTTTCAACTGTAGGCTTAAGTGTAAATTCCGGTTTAACCTGACCATCCGGGCGTCCAAGATGACTCATTAAAATCAGAGCTCCACCATTATCAAGTATATAATTGATTGTAGGCAGAGAAGCACGGATACGTTTATCATTTTCAATTTTTCCATCTTTAACAGGAACATTGAAATCAACACGGCATAAAACTTTCTTGCCACTAAGTTCTAAATCTTCAACAAATAATTTTGCCATTTTAAATACCTTTCCTTCTAAATATGTTTTTCATGAGAATAAGTTCTCAAAATGTTTATGTTTAATCATAAAATCGACGCAGTTTAGTCTTAAAAGTGAAATTTTATCAAGCTAAAAAAGTATGTTGTTTAAACTCTTAAAGTGTATAAAAAATCATCATCTTTTTTTAATTGAAAAAAGAATAAATAGATGTAAAAGTCTCACTATTGTTGAATGTTAACACAAGAAAATGGAGTCCAAAAGAATGGATCAAAAAAACGAAAACAGTAGTAATCCCCTCGTGCTGGATGGTAAAATTCTGGCTCAACTGGTCAGAATAGATTTGAAACAGCGTATATCTGCACTTAAACAGAGTTCAGAAAATGCAGAACCTGTTCTTGCCACCTTGCTTGTGGGAAGTGATCCCGCATCTGCAACCTATGTTAAAATGAAGCAGAACGGTTGCAAAAAGGTTGGCCTGGGCTCTTTAAAAGTTGAGATGCCTGAAGATACAACTACAGAGCAGCTTCTGGCAAAAATTAATGAACTTAATGCAGATCCCCAGGTTAGAGGAATTCTTCTTCAGCATCCTGTTCCCTCGCAGATTGATGAACGTGCCTGCTTTGATGCAATTGATATTGAAAAAGATGTTGATGGTGTTACCTGTCTAGGGTTTGGACGAATGAGCATGAACCTTGAGGCCTATGGCAGTGCCACCCCTAAAGGCATTATGATGATTATTGAGCATTATGGCATTGAGCTTAAAGGTAAAAATGTTGTTGTTGTCGGGAGAAGTCCTATTTTAGGTAAACCAATGGCTTTAATGATGCTTAATAAACATGCCACAGTTACAATATGTCATTCACGGACACAGAATCTTCCCGATATTGTCAGACAGGCTGATATTGTTGTTGGTGCTGTTGGAATACCTGAGTTTATAAAAGCTGACTGGATAAAAGAGGGCGCAGTAATTATTGATGCAGGGTATCATCCAAAAGAGAACTGCGGTGATGTTGACCTTAAAAATGCTGCAGAAAAATCATCCGCATATACCCCCGTCCCCGGTGGCGTAGGCCCAATGACAATAACAGCCCTTATTGCTCAAAGTGTAGAATCCGCAGAAAAATTCTATAAGTAATTAGCAATTCAATTTTTTGAATATTTTATTATTTGCTGGAGAGGCAATCGGATTTAATCGATTGTGATAATTATAGGCTCATCAATAGTAAAGCACTCATTTTCAGGAGCGGTCCATTCGATTGTATTATACCAGAACTGAGGGTGCTGAAAATAGACATCTGCGTAGTTCCATTGTTCTGCATCTGTGTCATAACAAGGGTCATATGGATTAGCATCTATTTGCTGATTTGTTCCAGGAAGCCAGACATTTGTAAAAAGGGGCCATTCATCAGCAATGGCAACAGCACGTCCTTTGCCAATTTCTACTGACACAACGGCATTATCTGTAATGCCTGTTTGAGAAGGCTGGGTTGCAACAACAACAGCGTTGTCTGGAGCATTAATACTTGAACCCCAGAAAGCTGCAATTCTTTTTATTTCTCTAGAGATATCATGATCGGGATTCCATCCTTCAATTGGTACAGAATTTTCCCAGCAGTAGTTGTTTTGAGGTAAATCAGGTTCTGCAAGATATTTGTCATTATTGTAACTCATTCCGGTTGCCGGTTCTAAAATAGTGTTCATTGCCCCAACTTCCTGCGCTGTCATATCTCCGTTAAAACCTGTTACAGTTATCATACCTCCGCCAGCTTCCAGCCAGGATTTTAATGCTGCAGATTCATCTGCGCCATAGCTCCAGAATGGACCGCTTACACCGTCAGACTGGTTTAAAAATAGTAAAATGTCATAGGAATTTAAAAAATCCGCAGTAATAACAGGTTTGGTTTTTACCATGGTAACAATTGCATTACTTTTAGTGTTTAACCAGTCAACAAATGCGGTCACATCATTTTTACTGGCTTTGCTGTCAAATGTTCCGATAACTCCCATTCTTAAGCAGTAACAGGTGTCAGGGTGATCTTCACCATCAGGGCAGACCAGCTGAATTGGTTCTTCAGTATCTGTGTCGCTGTCACTATCTGTGTCACTATCAGTGTCAGTGTCTGTATCTCCACTTGATGCTGTGTCATTTGTTGAACCTGAATCGTCAGTGCCATTCAGATTTACTCCCGATCTGCTATCTGACGAGGATTCACAGGCTGCAATTGCAACAAGCCCTAATGCTAAAATGAGTCTTAAGAATAATTTCACTGTATACCTCCGGTTTTTATAAGTTAATTTTAATTATTTCCTCTAAAATAATTATTAAGTTTTTTAAATAACCATATCATTAGTTGGTTAATAAGATATTAA
>JAFGVO010000441.1 GCA_016937935.1 Deltaproteobacteria bacterium
ACAATATAATTTAACAAAAAGTTTAAAATGAGGGTTTAAGGTTGGGTAAAATACAAGATAATAAAATAAATAATTCTTTAAATGAGCCTGAAATACTCTTTTTAAACGCCCTGGGAATTTTTTTTTCAAGAGGCGGACTTAAAAATAGTTCTGGAAAGATCTGGGGAGTTCTTTATTTAAGCAATAAACCTCTTGATGCTCATACTCTTGTAAAGGAGACGGGGCTTTCAACTGGAGCTGTAAGTTTGGCACTTGCCGAACTTTTAGATATTGAGATTATTGAAAAGGTTGCTCTGTCAGATGAAAGGCGGTTTTTCTATGTCGCTAAAGATGAGCTATGGCAGGTTGCACGAAATATTTTCATGAAAAAATCAAGGTCATATATTCTTGAGCCTCTAAAAGTTGCAAGAGATGCTCAGATGAAAATGGCTGAAGCGTTTAAAAATATTGATTCTCCCTTAAAAAATGAAAAGCTTGATAGAGTTTCACATCTGATTGAATCCGGTGAATTTGCAGTTGAATTTTTGGATGCGGTTGTAAGACGCACTAAGATTGAGATGAAAGCAGCTAAAAAATGGCTTTCAGTTTCAGAAAAACTCGCCGGTGATTCAATTAATAGGATTCGTAAAAGAATCAAATCCTCTTCTTGATTAACAAACAGAGCAAGAATTAGCACCTTTATGTCATAAAGTTGATTTTCAAGTGGAATTTATACAAGTCTAATATTGATGAATTCATTATTAAAAAGATTTTCTAAAGGTCTTGAACACGCATTTTCTCTTGAAAGCGATATTGAGCCTGATGTTATAAAAAATGATTTAGATGAATATGCACAAAAAATTCATAGTAGAGGCCTTGATATTCCTGCGGTTATGATGCTCGAGATGATTAGGCCTTTCAATTTTGTTCTCAGTCAGGTTATGCATGGATTTTCACCTCTGTTTTCACTTTTCGGTCACGAAAAAAAACTAAGTTCAATGGCATCACTTCTTGAAAGCAGAGATAGTATTAAAGAGATGATTTCTGTTCTTGAGTCAAAGCAGCATATTAACAGAGATAATTTATGAGTCATGATAACCGCTATGTTATTACGGATTGTGGATCAACAACTACTAAAGCTGTTTTGATTGAAAAAATTGATGGGGTGTTCAGGCAGAAATATAGAGGTGAATCTTCTACAACTGTAGAAGAACCATTTTTAGATGTCACAGTTGGTGTAAAAAATGCTTTAAAACAACTCGAAGAGATAAGCGGTTTAAATCTTATTGATAGTGAAGGAGGTATTATCTCAAACTCAAAACCTGATAGTGGATGCGGGATGTATCTGTCAACATCCTCTGCAGGTGGTGGTTTGCAAATGGTGGTAATGGGTATGGTCAGCAGTATCAGTTGTGACTCTGCGTTGAAAGCTGCTCTTGGGGCCGGAGCAATTGTTTTTGACACAATATCCTTTGATGATTTTGAGGGAACAACTCCTTTTGAATATGTTGAAACATTGAGGCAGATGCGCCCTGATATGGTTTTATTGTCAGGAGGTACCGAAGGAGGGCAGAGGGAAGGGGTTGCTGAGCTTGCTCAACTTTTAAAAGCCGCATCTCCGAGACCCAGGTTTGGAGATAACTATAAAATGCCGGTGATATATGCCGGAAACAGCGAAATTGCTGAAGAGATAAAGCGCATTTTAAAAGATTGTGCTGATGTTATTGTTGAATCAAATGTCAGACCTGATATGGAAAATGAGAATATTGACGGTGCGCGCAAAAGAATTCATACCCTGTTTTTAGAGCATGTTATGCAGCACTCTCCGGGGTTTTCAAAATTGAGTGCACTTGTTGATTTTGAAATTCTTCCAACCCCTCTGGCTGTTGGGGATATGCTTAAACTTTATGCAAAAAACAGAAAAAAAAATGTTCTCTGTGCTGATATTGGAGGCGCAACAACGGATATTTTTTCTGTTGTTGATGGTCACTTTAACAGAACGGTAAGCGCAAATCTCGGTATGAGCTATTCCGCATCTTTTGTACTGGCTAAAAGTGGAATTGATAATATTACAAGGTGGGCACCTCATCTTGATAAAAGAGAAGTATATAATCAGATTTTAAATAAAACAGTTCTGCCGGCATCACTTCCTGCTGATTTGGATGAACTTGATGGGGAGCATGCACTTGCAAGGGAGGCCCTGGCACTCTCTTTTGAGCAGCATTGTGAATTTTCTAAAGGGTTGAAAGGTACAATCACCGGGCGTAATATTGATGCGGGTTTTTCTGTAGGTAACAAGCCGCTTGTAACCGGCGCGAATATAGATGTGATTATAGCCTCAGGAGGGGTTCTTTCCCATGCGCCTGAAGAAATTCATACAGTTGCGATGGTTGTTGATTCCTTTTTACCCTCAGGTATAACTTTGATTGCCAAGGATTCTATCTTTATGCTTCCCCATTTAGGTGTTCTTTCCAAAGTCAATAAAAAAGCAGCGATGGATGTATTTGAAAATGACTGTATCATAAATCTGTGTACCCATGTTGCTCCTGTATATAAAAATGATAATCTTCCCAAAATAAAAAAAGATTGTTTAGAATACGCTGTTACAGTTGGCTCTAAAGTTTATAAAGGGCTTATAAAATCAAATGAATTGTATCTGATTAAACTTCCTGTGAATATTGAGGTTCAGCTTGAAATTGAGATGAAAAGAGGATGGCGAATTGACAATAGAGGAAAATTAAAAACTAAAGTCATGACAGGTTCTATGGGCATTCTTTTTGATACGAGAGGGCGCCCCTTGAATCATGATATTTTATCAACGTTTAAAGATATAATAATTGTTGATAAACGAGACGCTGTTAATGATTCTGAAGAAAGCAATGGTTATAATTTTAACTTTTCAGCCGCACCTCTTACAGTTGATAACAGGATTGAAATTTCAAGAAAAATTACAATTCCTCAAAATGGTGAAGTTCTTGTTAATGAAGGAGACATTGTCATTCCCGGGCAGGAGATTGTTACGTATCATA
>JAFGVO010000442.1 GCA_016937935.1 Deltaproteobacteria bacterium
CGGTGGAATAGTTATGTCTAAATGAGATAAAGGGTAAAATGTGAAGAACATTGCTGATTGTTGCCACTTCATATCTTATGTCCGCACCATGAGCCATCATTGATTTCGTATCCGTTGAAAAGAATTCAATACTGTTATCCATTACAAAAGTTGGAGTAATATTGATGCTGAGTTCAAGATGACGGCCATCATTTTTTGCAAACGAAGTCAGTGATATAAGTAAAATTAAAATTGTTAGGGTTGATGTAATAAATTTTTTCATGGCTAGTTTTCCTCCCTGTTCAGAATACCGCTTACAAGAAATCCGTCTTCGATGAACGCATCAGATCGTTTAGGGCTGTCAAGGGGAAACATTGTTGCCCGTCCTGTTGCAGCATTATGCATTGCAACGCCTGTTTTTTGAGAGTCAAAGATATACAGTTCCGTAACGGGTTCATCCGTAACCATTGATTGAGGGTGACCTGTAGCCAGGTTGAGGTATGATAGTTCACTTCCACCATTAACAAAATATGTATCTTCCCATAATATTGAATCAGAGTAGTCATATTTTGAATCGATTCCAATGTTTGACATCTCACGTGTATTGAAGTCAACAAGTGTCATTGTATTGCTGTAGTAGGAGAAAACAGCCATTCTGTCATCATCAATCAGCTCTGGAGTGTTAACTCCCGTTGGAATGGTTAGTTTTAAAAGATTTTCTCCCTTATTTGCAAGAAGATTGTCCACTGCAAGAAAGTATAGTGAGGATGTTCCATCACCGTATAATAACAGCTCGTCACTGTTGTTCTGTTTTCTCGGGTTTGTTTTTGTAAGACCTCTTTCTGCTGATATTGTAAATGATGCTGCGGAATCAACTTCAAAAAGAGTAATTGTTGACAATGCTGATGAGACTGCAACAAGAATAAGTTCACCATTATCGTTTACAACTTCAAAACTGTTTGTTGTGGAGCCTGTATCATACAGGTAGAGATTAGTGGAGTAACCGGCACTACTAGTGCTGTCATCACTTAATTCAATGTCAAACAGCTCTGCTGCACCATTGGCTCTAATAAAAATCTGGGGACCGAAATTTCCCTGGGCGCCAATCATTTTAAGCTGGGATGCAACTACTGTTCTGTTATCAGATGACTGAGTCAAATTGATATTTACGACGTTGTGGTTTTTATCATTAAGGTCCATCAGCATAATCATATTGTCAGTAATAAATGCAAACAGATCTCTCTCTGTTTTTCCAACTTTTGTTTTACCAATATATTGAACATCCTGAATGATTCGCCCTTTAGTGTTTAATGACATAATCATAGGATTGGTGCCAGACGGGTTTTCTGTAGTGTTCAAGATTGCAATTTCGTTTGGATTATAGATGGATTCTGTATTTGTGCTTAGTCCATCATGATAAAGGATCATATTTACATTGCTTTTATCAAATGTGTGTTTTTTAAACTGTGAGCCAATTTTATATCTTGTAAAGTCCCCTGTTGAGATATCAATGACATTAAGTGCAAATTCAAGCTCAGTGTCCCTGGAATTTTCAGGATTGGTCAGGGCAAAAAGTCTGGATGATTTTTCATTGGAGTCATCTGTAAAATACTGATAGTTGTTTTCACCCTCTTCAAATGAAAATAATTTTTTGGAGGTAATACCTGTTGAGGTTACTTTTAAAAGTGTAAAATCCTGTGAACTTCTTTCCTGAAGTACAAGACCGTCTTTTACCTGAGTTGGTTTGCCATAAGATACGGGATTGTTGTAAATATCTTCATATGCACATCCGGAAATGAAAAATACAAAAAGCAGTATTAATAAATTAATAGTTTTTATTGGTGATATCATCATAATCTCCTTATTAGTTTTCTGCCGAGTCATTTAGAGCATAACCTGTAACAGTTTTAACGTTAGTTCCATCTTTGTCCATAAAAGTCATTCTGCCTGATGGATGATCCTGAGAGATGAAAATTTTATCAGTGTCGGATGTGTATCCTGCAGCTACAGGAACAGAACCAAGTTCCATTGTATTGACGATAAAAGACTGGAGATTAATGATATCAATGGATTTGTCCGAGAAAAGAAGATATGCAAAAGTTCCGTCATTTGTCAGCAGTATCTGAGTCTCTTTCATGGACATCTGCTGAAATTTGGTTTTGAGGTCGGGAAGTTTTACAAGTGAAAAAGAGTATGCCTGATTCATGCTGTCAGTTGCATAGGCACTAATCTGATCATGGATTACAATAAATGTGCTTGAATCAGGTGATGGAATTACACCTTTTACTGTTCTGTTAAGAAGGGTTTTATCAATAGTCCAGGTACTGCCCACTTTTGAAAGAACTGTCAGCACGTCTCTGTCAGTGTCTCCTATTGTTGTATAAAGAGCTGCTTTTGCACCGTCATCACTTATAACTGCTGCTCCGGCAATTGAACCGGCAAGATCAACATATGTAAATGGATCTGTGGTGGAATCTGAAGGAAATGGAAGATTGAAAAATGCTACCTGATTTCCGTATCTGCTTGTAATCATTCCAAAAGATCCGTCGTTTGCAATATCAAGATCTGTAGCTGTTGTTTGCAGAGTGTAATTTCTGATTTCATCAGAGCCGTCCAGCCATGCAACTGTTAACTGGGGGCTGTCTTCCCTTCGTCCAATTGCAACAGTGCCTGAAGGGTCAATTTGAATTTCGGTATTTCCAGGGTCCACAACAGTGTAATCGAAAAGAGATATGGCATCGGGCATCATATTGTTGTTGAGGTTTTCAAGGTCGATAATGTCTACACCCTCTTCAGTTATTGCAAATGCCAATGTTTCTTCACTGTTAAATACAATCTTTATGGGATGAATGCCGATAATCATATCATATGCAGCCTCTTTGCCCGGTTTTGTGTCAATAACTGTTATATCCTGATCTGTCTGAGGAGGCAGAGATTCTTCAGCAAAAAGAGAGTCGTAAAATGCAATTACATATCTGCCTGATGGAGAGGCTTTAAGGGCATTTGTATCTGGTCTGACAGGGAAGTTTGTTGCTGTCAGGGCGCCGGTGCTGTCAGTTCTAATTAATGATACTTTATCTGAATCAACAGCAATAACCGCAACCTGTCCATCATTGCTGATTGGCACTGCCTGGGTGGGGGATGCACCTGTTTTTGCAAGGGTAATATCAAGTGTTCTGCTGTTAACTGCTGCAATCTGGTCGTTCTCTTTATCGGGAATAAAGATGTATTTACCAGAGCTTACCGGAATTCGATAATCAAATCTCTGTTCAACTTCGGGAGTGTAGTCTATTGGGCCGTCAGCATCAGAATCGGAATCAGTATCTGCATCGCTGTTGAGATTGTAATCTCCTGCGTCAGTGTCCATATTGTATTCATCAGCCATACCTGACTTTTCTGAGTCTAAATTGCTTTCTGTGCAGTGTGTTAATAACGCCATACTTGCAGTAATCAATAAGAAAATAAGCCTGAATTTCCATTTTTCCATTAAATACCTTCTTTCTAATATAAAGTTATTTTTA
>JAFGVO010000443.1 GCA_016937935.1 Deltaproteobacteria bacterium
ATATGACATCGCGTCAACTACTGTCAGGGGCCCTTCATAATGCAGGTTATGATGTTATCACTGTTAAAAACGGACTTGAGGCAAGGGATATTCTTTTAAGTGAAAGGCCTCCTGATATTGCACTTTTAGACTGGACCATGCCAGGAATGACCGGCCCCGAACTGTGCAAGGTTATCGAACAGGAGGTGGACTCGTTTATATATACTGTACTTGTTACATCTAAAACGGATCTCGAAAGTATAATTTTTGGACTGGAATCAGGAGCTCACGAATTTTTACCCAAGCCAATAAATATTGCAGAGTTTAACACTCGCATGGCCGCTGCCGTAAGAATTCTTGATTATGAAAAAAAGCTTTCCCGAAAAAATGTTGAAATATCTCAGTATGCAAAAAAGATGAAAGAGCTTGCCAACACAAGAGCAAAACAGCTTATTCACTCTGAGCGACTGGCCACACTTGGTATGCTGTCGGCGGGTATAGGTCATGAAATTAAAAATCCAGTAGCCTATCTTTCTGGCAATGTTCAAATTGCAGGACGGTATAAAAATGACATTGTCAATGCATTGAAATTTTCAATTGAAAACAATAATGGCGATATTAAAAGACAACAGTTTTTACTTGATAACGGTGAAGATTTAATTAATGGAATTGATGAAGGAATAAAAAAAATAGTCTCAATTTTAAGTGGCTTAAGTAAATTTGCATCAAAAGGGACAAGGGAAAAACATGATACATATCTTGAGCAATCAATTAAAGACTCCCTTGATTTAAGCCGGAACAAGTGGAAATATCACGTTGAAGCAATTACAGATATCGACCCTAATCTGCCCCCTGTCAAAGCAGTTTCCCAGGAGATTATTCAGGTTCTAGTAAACCTTTTCATTAATGCATCTGATGCAATGCAGAATCGTAAAGACAACAGCCAGAATATAATAAACATATCACTGAAACAGCACGGAAAACTTCAAAGAATTGTTGTTGCTGATAATGGCCCTGGAATTCCTGATGATATTCGTGAAAAAATATGGGATCCGTTTTTCTCCACAAAAAAAGATGCCGAGTCCACTGGACTTGGTCTTGCAATCAGTATTGGAATTATCGAAGATCACGGTGGAACACTTGTTGAGAAAAAAATTCCTGAACAAGGCGCCTGCTTTGTTATTGATCTTCCAGTAGAAGATTAACCTTACCACAACCTACCTATTTCTATTCGTAAATAAGGGCTTCATGGGGGCAGAATTTTGCGCATGCGGGATCTCCATTGCAGAGATCGCACTTTTCAGGATGTCCCGACGTCCTGTCAAAATAGATATTTCCATAGGGGCACGCTGTCTCACACAAACCGCACCCGATACATCTGTCAAAATTTACAGCGATGGCTCCAGTTTTTTCATTTCTGACAAGCGCGTGAACATCACATACTAAAACACAGGCCGGGTCAACGCACTGAAGACATGTTACCTGAACATGTTTGCCGTTTATACCGTTGTAAATACGTATCCGTGGACGTGCCAGCTGCTCAGTCGAACCGTTTTTCATGGAACATGCAGCCATACAGGTTTTACAACCAATACAATTGTCAGGAATTACAACTAATGTTTTATCACTCATTTGCGCACCATATCAGGAACCAATCCGCCCGAACTTTGAGGCTGTTTCAACCCTTTTACATTCGGGACATTTTTCATAATAATTTTGGGAGAGAGCTCTATTATTCAATGCATATTCAGCAAATGCTTTTGAAATAAAAGGTGCACCGCAAGAGCTGCATTTAACCATTTCAAACTCCCTGTTCCATATTGTTCTTTTATCTTCAGTATCTTCAATTTGAATATAATTAACGGGACAGACTGATGCACAGGAGCCACAACCTACACAGCTTTCAGGTGCTGTGGAATATGGAGCATCAGCTTTTTTATCCACACCTCTGTTTACCATTGTAATTGCGTTAAAGCCAAGATGGTTACAGACTCTTACACATAAATAACAGCTGATGCATGATGGTTCTTCTTCAATGTGAGAATGAAACCCGACCGGTTCGAATCCATTTTTCAGAGCCATACTTTTTAAAATATCACTATTTTTAGCTCTTGATAAAAGAAGTCCCAATGTCATATGTCTTGATTTTATAACATCCGCAGTCTTTGTTTTAACTATAAGACCAGGTTCAACCTTATACTCGCATGCAGTAACCATTCTGGGAGTTGTCCAGTGCTTATGATTAACCTCAACCATACACAGCCTGCATGCACCCACATCTTCAAGTGCATCATGGTGACACAGGGAGGGTATTTTAATTCCGGATCTTTTTGCTGCTTTTAAAACAGTATCATTTTTACCGGCTTTAATCTCTATTCCATCAATTTCAATTAACACTATACTAATCCTTTACAACACGGATATGGCATTTTCAGGACAGACTGTTCTGCATTCGCCGCAAACCGTACACAAACTGATATCAATTTTATGAGCCTTAGATTTTTCTCCGGTTATTGCCAAAGGAGCACAGACCTTTTTACATAAAAGACAACCCGTGCATAAATCCTTGTCAATAACAAATGAAGTAAGATTTTTACATACTCCGGCTCTGCATTTTTTATTAACTATGTGCTCCTCAAATTCATCTCTGAAATTTGAGATTGCTGAAAGAACAGGATTTGGAGCTGATTTTCCAAGACCGCAAATTGAAGATTTCTGCATGTATCTTCCAATTTCAATAAGCTTGTCAATATCAGAAAGTTTTCCATTACCTGTTGATATATCATTTAAAATCTCTTTTAACTGAAACAATCCCTCCCTGCAGGGAACGCACTTTCCGCATGACTCCCCAAGGAGAAATTCAACAAAATATCTTGAGACATCAACCATGCAGGAATAATCATCCATAACAATTATTCCGCCGGAACCCATCATTGAACCGGCCTTGTAAAGCTCATCAAAATCAATTTTCAAATGAAGCTGAGAAGGAGGAAGGCATCCTCCCGAAGGCCCACCTGTCTGAACCGCTTTAAATGAACGACCGTCAGAAACACCTCCTCCGATTTTAAAAATAATATCCTCAACGGTGGTTCCCATTTCAACTTCTATCATTCCCGTATTTTTCACCTTGCCAGAGAGGCAAAACGCCTTTGTACCTTTTGAGTTATCAGTTCCAATTGATGCAAACCGGTAATGCCCTTTTGTCATTATTGCAGGAATTGAAGCAAAGGTTTCAACATTGTTAAGCACTGTGGGTTTATCAAACAGACCTTTTTCTGTGGAGCGAATATACTTTGATCTGGGTTCGCCTGTCTCTCCTTCGATACTTCGCATAAGAGCAGAAGATTCACCGCAGACAAAAGCCCCTCCCCCTTTGATAAGCTGAATATCAAAATCAAAACCGTAACCTAAAATATCATTTCCAAGAAAACCGTATTCCCTGCATTTTGAGATAGCCGCTTTTACAGATTTAACAGCATTGGGATATTCATATCTTACATAGATGTACCCTTTTTTTGCACCAACTGCTCTTGCAGCAATAAGCATTCCCTCAATTACAGAAAAAGGATCACCCTCCATAAGAGATGCATCCATAAACGCACCGGGATCACCCTCATCACCATTACAAATCACATAACGCTCATCACCTTCTGCAATAACTGCGGCGCGCCATTTTCTGCCAACTAAAAATCCCCCTCCCCCTTTGCCCCTTAAGCGGGATCTTTCAACCTCATCAATAATTTCGGATGGTTTAATACTGACAGCTTTTACAAAACCTTCAAAACCGCCCTCTGATATAAATTCCTCAATGGCGGCAAAATTCAAAACTCCGCAATGTCTCAAAACATCTTTTTTCTGATGTTTATAAAAAGGAATATCATCTGTTGAGCAAAGGGTTTTCCCCTCATCATCTTTAAACATCAGTGATGGTAACGGGTTACTGTTTAAAACTGCAGATTCAATAATCTGTTTTACATCTTTTACAGCCACACCCTTAAAAATATAATTTGAAGGCATAACAAAAACAAGCGGGCCTGACTGACAAAGCCCCTGACAACCGGTAGCTGATAACAATGCTTCATCTTTATTGTGCCCGCACTCTGCAAAATCAGTTACAACATTATAGTTTGAATTTTTGAGCTCTTTTTTAAATTCATTATATACATCTTCAGAGCCAAGGGCTCTGCATCCTGAACCGGAACATACTCTGATGGTAACAGACAGCCCATCTTTTAGAGCTTTAAATTTTTCTCTTAGTTCATCAAGCTCTTTTACTGTTGAAATGTGCATCAATTATCCTTTTAATCTTTAACTATTTTATCAGCTGTACCGTTTATAAATTCTACTGCACTGTCACGACCGGCACTAAAAGCTGCAATATTTCCATCCACAATTTTAGGTTTTGAACCAAACTGTTTTTTTATAACATCAATAACAGTCTCATAATTTACAATATTTGTAAGTCCAATATATGCTCCCAGAAGAACAATATTGGAGGATTTTATAGAGCTTAGCTCCATTGCAATATCTCCGGCGGGAAGATAAAATACAACACAGTCATCTCTCTTAAACGACTCTTTTACAAGTGTGCTGTTTACAATAATGCTGCCCCCGGGCTTTACTTTAGGCCCGAATTTTAAAAGAGACTGATGGTTCATGGCAACCACAGTTTCCGGACTTTCAATATATGGAGATTTATTTGTATTATCAGATATACAAACTGTTACATTTGCAGTTCCTCCCCGCATTTCCGCCCCATATGCGGGAAGCCAGCTTACCTCTCTTTTATCCTCTACTGCTGCCATAGCTAAAAGTTTACCAGCAAGCAGCATACCGTGGCCTCCGAATCCCGCAAAAAGTACATTCGCAGAATTCATATAGCATCTCCATTGGTTGAAGAACTTTTTAAAGAATTTATAACAAGCTGATTGTCCGGTACTTTCAGCTCTCCAAGTTTATAATGGGGAAGCATATCAGTCTCAATCCATTTTTGAGATGCAGAGGGAGACATTCCCCAGTTTGTAGGACAAGTTGATAAAAATTCAACAAAAGAAAAACAGACATTATCACGCTGATACGTAAATGCCTTTTTTACAATCTCTTTTGCTTTTATAATCTCCTTTGGAGAGTGCATTGAAACTCTTGCGATGTATCCCGGTGTTTTTAAAACACTCAAAATTTCTGACATCATTAAAGGAAACCCGTCCGATTCAACATCCCTTCCGTTTGGTGTGGTAGAAGTTCTTTGGCCGGGAATTGTTGTTGGAGCCATCTGTCCCCCGGTCATTCCGTAAATAGCATTATTTGCAAAAATAACTGTTATTTTCTCCCCTCTGTTTGCAGCATGAATAACCTCGGAAGTTCCGATTGCTGCAAGATCTCCATCACCCTGGTAGGTAAACACTGTTAAATCAGGCCGTCCTCTCTTGGCGCCTGTTGCAACAGCTGGAGCTCTGCCGTGGGCAGCCTGAAACATGTCGCACTTAAAATATTTATAGGTAAAAACCGAACACCCTACAGAAGAAACACCAACTGCAGTATCTAGAAGATCAAGATCAACTAAAGCATCCGAGACGAGCCTGTGTATTATTCCGTGTGTACATCCCGGACAGTAGTGCATGGGATCTTTTATCATTCCTTTTGTATGACTGAAGATCTGTTTCATCTGCTCTCCTCTTCGTTTATGGCAAGCCCCTCTTTTACCTTTGTAATGACATCTTCAATTGATGGTGTCAGCCCTCCGGTTTTACCAAGAAAATCTATTGGGATTGAACCCTGTGCAGACAATCGCACATCAAGGAGCATCTGCCCCATATTCATCTCTACATCTAAAACACGTTCTGCTTTATCAATAAATGTTTTCAGCTCATTTTCAGGAAAAGGATTTATAACAATCGGTCTGAAAAGCCCCACGCTTATGCCCTCTTCTTTTAACTGATCAATTGCCGACTTGCAGACCCTTGCAGTTACGCCAAATGCTGTAATTAAAATTTTGTATGGCTCATCACAATTATAAGTTTCATAGCGAATCTCATTTTGCCTTACAATTTCAAATCTCTTAAAACGCTTGATATTCTGCTCGTTAAGTTCTACGGGGTCGAGATATAATGAAGTTACAAGTCTCGGCTCTCTTCCCTTGCATCCTGTAAGTGCCCAGTCATCTGCTTTTAACGGAGGGCCGACTTCAACATCGGGAAACTCAACTGGCTCCATCATCTGGCCAATCATCCCGTCACCAAGGAGAATAACCGGAGTTCTATACTTTTCGGCAAGTTCAAATGCCAGAATTGTCAGGTCAACTGATTCCTGAACTGAAGATGGAGCAAGAACAATAAGTTCAAAATCCCCATGGCCCATCCCTTTTGTTGCCTGAAGATAATCACTCTGAGCAGGTAAAATACCCGCAAGTCCCGGCCCCGATCTCATCATATTTACAATTACAACCGGAAGCTCAGCACCGGCAAGATAGGATATTCCCTCTGACATAAGACTGATTCCCGGAGATGAAGAAGAGGTCATTACTCTTACTCCCACCCCTGCGGTACCAAAGAGCATATTTACAGTAGCAACTTCACTCTCACTTTGAACATACAAACCACCGACTTCGGGAAGACGTCTGGATAAATATTCGGGAATCTCATTTTGAGGAGTAATCGGATAACCGAAGAAATTAAGACAACCCGCTCGTATTGCCGCCTCTCCTATAGCTTCATTACCTTTCATTAATATTTTAGCCAAAGCCTAAACCCCTTCTTTCATATAATTATCTGGCTTGACATTATCCGGCTGAACTTTATTTCTCGCCCTGGCTCCGTAAAAACGATAAACAGTGCCTTCTGCATATACTTCAATTGCCAAATCCGGACATGATACTGCGCAAATTGCACAGCCAATACATCTATGTGGATCATTTACAACAGCAAATCTGAATCCGCTGGAATTTATGGAATCACTTAATGATAATATCTGTTGAGGACATGCTGTGCAGCATAGTTCGCAGCCTTTACATTTATCTTTTAAAACCTTTATAGCCGGCATAATAAATCAACCTTTTTATCTGTTACCCATTATTGGCCACGACTTCTCACTGTTTTGAATAAGCCATGGCGGCAGCATTTTGCGCTGAAGCAACAATAGGGGATAATTGATATGTTGTACAATTTTGTCAATATTCATTAATGTTTCCATTAAAGAAAAATATGTTATCTCAATGTTTGTAATATTTACTAATTGTGTCGCAATTTCAAGAGCATCAATAATTACATTTTCGTCGGTAAAATCCATGAGGTGAGAATTAAAAATAAAACCGCTAACCTTGAGACCGCTTGTATCCTGGAGCATTTGCTGCATTTTAATGCACCCTTCAACAGTTGAGGTAAAAGGACGATTTGTATTTACAACCTGAAAAAGATTGTAATCATCTCCATTAATTCCATCTTTAATTGAGGCTAAAACCTTTGCCCCTGTTGTGTCTCCACCAACATCAAATATAGAATAGTCCTCCCCCGAAGGCTTAAGCATTCCTGAAATCTGAGGGAGGATAACCGGAAGATCAGAAAATTGAACATCTCCCCCTGGAACAACCGGATTTACACCATTTTGTCTTAAATAATTTTGAACCTCACGGCTTCTAAAATATGGATTGGCAATATCAAGATCTGCAAGATTTACAATTTTTCCTTCCATGGCAAGCCTTGATGCTATATTCACACAGATTTCAGTCTTTCCACTTCCGTACGCCCCGACAAAAATATTTAGCCTTTTTGTAAAACCTTTAAGATTATCAATTAGTTTCAATATGAACACTCCTTTAAATCTGAATAAATCCATTATTTACCAATGTGTCAAGATATTAATATTTTGTAAAAGCTGCCCTGAGCTCTTTGCAACTTCAATAAAGTGGACAATAGGCTGTTTTAGATGTAGAAATTTTTTATGAATTCACCAAACCCTATCCCTTTTTCAGTAAACAGAACATCTAAAGTACCCGATATTTTCATTAGTGAAGCTGTCAGACATAAAGAGTTAAACTACTGTAATATTTACGGCTTTGGAACTTTCAACAGTGCTGTAATTGAAGATGCCAAAGGAAATACTATTGAACTTAAGGGGCCAGTTGATGCGATTCTCATAAATGGGCGCCTCAAAAAAGCTGACAAAAGTGTAGATATTGAACTTAGATGTATTTTTGCAACAACTACTTTTAACGGTCAGGTTGTAACCGGTGGACGATTGATCGATGGTGAAGCCTCTCAACTTGAAATAACCTTTACCCCTTTAGATATTGCTGATGGTGATTTTACTACCGTTAACAATACAGTTGAACACTCAGCAAATCATTCTCCAATGGCAACAATGACTCCAAAGCAGGCAGCTTCGGATAAATGGTCAAGAGCTGTTGAAGTTTCTCAAAAAACTCAAAAGATATTCAGCAACCCAAATGATGACAATGATGAAGCTCTTCCCAGACAGGGTGACATTGTAGACCACAGACAGTTTGGAGAGTGCAAAGTTATTAAAATTTCAGATGACCATATTTCTTTGCAAAAACCAAACGGAAGAATTGTTCAACTGGGACTCAAAATCTTAAAATTTTATATTGATGACACTAAAAACGGCAAAAACATCTGGAAACTTCAAGTAAGAAAATAGCTCATTTCACTTTAATATTTAACCTGTAACCAACCCCGTATACTGTTTCAATAATGCTTTTTTCAGAAGATGCTATTTGAAGTTTTTTCCGAAGATTTTTAACATGACTGTCAATTGATCTGTCGTAACCATCACAATTATATCCCTGGATTCCTGACAGGAGCTCACTTCTGCTGTAAACACGTCCCGGATGTGCTGCCAATGCTGTTATTAGTTCAAATTCAATTCTTGTTAAATCAAGATATTTACCATCATATGCAACCTGGTGGAGCTGTTTGAAAATGGTTATTGGTCCCACAATAATTTTATCATCAGAAAAAGCCGGGGTTACTCTGCGGAGAACAGCTTTAACTCTTGCAACTACTTCTCTTGGGCTGAAAGGTTTGCAAATATAATCATCTGCTCCAATGCCAAGGCCTAAAAGCCTGTCAATTTCGTCAATTTTTGCTGTAACCATAATAATTGGAACATTTGAAAACTGTCTTATCTCAAGGCAGATATCCGTACCATTTTTTCCCGGAAGCATAATATCAAGTAAAATCAGAGCCGGTTCACTCTGTTTTACAAAACTTACAACCTTATCTCCATGGGAGATTATAGTAGTTTTATATCCGTCATTTTGGAGGTAATCAGAGAGCAGGCTTGCGATTTTTTCCTCATCTTCAACAATTAAAATATTAACACTCATATGTATTACCCTCACACATTATTAAAAAGAGGCAGGGAGACTGTTATCTTTAATCCCCCCGATTTAGAATGGGACGCGATAATGTTGCCATGCGCTATAAGGGAAACTCATCACTGCGTTCCGCATATCAGATGGGAGTGAAAAAATTCTCATTCAGGCTCAATTTTGATAAATACGAAGATGACTACCCCCAAATTGAAGACCAGCGTTTTTACGGCTTTAAAAAAATGACATTCAGCAACGGTTTTAAAGACTCATCTCTCTTAAGAGATAAAGTCGCAGCAGAGATGTTCAGGCAGGGGGGCGTTCCAGTGGCAATGAGTTCATTTGCAAGGGTTTATGTGAATTTTGGTGAAGTCTCAACATATTTTGGTCTCTACACAATGATTGAAGATCCAAGTGATGAGATGATTGGTGTACAGTTTGACGACGGCAGCGGAAATCTCTATAAACCGGAAGGCACAGGAGCAACATGGGAGAGTTTTGATGAAGACTCATTTGAAAAAAAGACAAACGAAGAGAGCTCTGACTGGAGTGATATAATTAATGCTATGGATGCCCTCCATGGTGACAGAACAGATGCCCTGGCCTGGAGAACAACTCTTGAAAAATATTTTGACACAGACTCCTTTTTAAGATGTCTCGCAATAAATCAGGCAATGGTTAACTGGGACAGTTACGGAACAATGAATCATAACTACTACGTCTACGGTAATCCTGCGTACAATGGCAGACTTGTCTGGTTTCCATGGGATCTCAACGAGGCAATGATTCAAAGACAGCCAGGCCCTGGAGGAGAGGCTGATAATTCTGGTTCGGTAATGCTGGATGAAGCTGACGATTCATGGCCATTAATCAGGTATCTTTTAGATGATGATGTTTACCGGGATAAATATAAAACTTTTCTTCAAAACGCATTGGACACCTCCCTTGATACAGATTTTGTGTATAACATGCTCGATGAATACCACAATTTAATATCCCCCTATGTTATCGGCGACAACGGAGAGTCAGCACCATACACATTTTTAAACAGCGACAGCGATTTTGAAACATCAGTAAGTGATGACCTGAAACCCCACATAGCCGCAAGACGAATTGCAGTAAGCGAAGAGCTTGGATTGTGATTCCAATATACACCAATATTTAAAGTTTTTCGATTTGCCTCGCATCATGGAAAAAAAAGATCCCCAAACAGTTTTCCAGCAGGTACCTGCACCATGAGAATTTACAATGGAGTAAAAGCAGCCCCAGGCAAATTAAACAGATAAGCCCCCACGGATAAAAAAATACAGACAAACCCAAATAAATTGATGGCTCCCGACACCTGCGTTTACTTACACAAAAAGTCTTCTAAAAAAGTAATAACAGTCAAATTTGGATATTCTTTAAGAAGAAGAAATCTGTAATAAATATAATATCTGAAAAAAATTTATGATAACTCCATGCATTGGTTTAATCATATCGACAGACACTTTTAAAGAACCTGGGTTTTCAGGATCTTTGATTTACTTTTCTTTTTTTGGCCAGTTCGTTCATTCGGTTTTTGGTGTCGGCGAGGCTCAGGCCCATGTTTTTGGCTACTCCCATTAATAGTTTTTCCTCTTTTGAGTCTATTCTTCCGTCAATAAGGGCTGCGGCTATAAGGCCGTCTACAAATCTCTCAGGATCGGAGGGTTGAATCTGGGATACCTGTTCGGGGGTCATTTGGCCGTATAAGACGGGGTTTACTGTTGCGTAGGGAACCTGCCATCTTTTTGCTGCTGCTTTTAAGAGTTTTTTCTCACTATTTGTGGCTATTCCGTCAGCCATTACTACTGCGGCCATTGACAATAAGAGCATTTTTCGCTCTGCCGGGGAACCCATGTCAGGTATTGCCCATGAGGGCATTTCATCAATTTCACCTTTAAAATCAGCAGAAATTTGTTTCTGAACCCTATGGGTTGAAAGATATGGCATTGTTCCTTCAAGTACCCAGTCACTTTTTCCACTTGAAAGATTTGCTCCGCAATATGAACATACACCCTGATCGTTTTCATCAAGAGGACCCATGCATTCGGGGCAGTGGGCGTAGCTTAGGCCTCCTGTTTTTTTAGAAAAGTCGGCTCTCATAAATTTAAGATATACCGCATGATTTATGGGGGTATTTCCTTTTGATGTTGCGCTGCTCCATAGTATTTTAACTATATACCGGCCAACGGTCTTTCCTGTTGAATCATCTTTTTGAGCTGAACACTCAACAAGATCAACAGAACCCACTGCTGTTAAATAATGGGAAACTCCACCCTGCTCCACTACACTCTTTTTAAATTCCGGAAGTGCACACTTTGACAGGGGATCACCTTTACCGGTTATGAGCGCTTCAATCCAGCGCCAGAAAACATATGTGGCCCTGTCTTCTGCTGCCTGACGGTTAAAATCTGGCTGAAGAGTTAAAATCTCGTCCATTCCCAAAATGCGTCCTGTAGAAGACGGGCGCCACTCAACAGGTTGTGTAATTTCAGCTAAAACCCAGTCGTAATCACCAGAGTTGACAAGGGCGTTACAATACTCGCACTTTCCTGACTGAACATTTTCTATTGAGGCACCACAATTTGGACATGTTCCGCTGCTGAACCCTTTATCACTTAAAGTTTGTGCACCTGGCTTTCTTAAAAATGACCATATCTCTGTATATACAGATGGGGGGCGGCCTGCGGCTTTTGCCATTGCTTCTTCATAAGGTAAAGATGCATCAACCTCAATGTCTCTGGCCGAAGCCTCTATTGCCACGTGTATTGTATCAAAATGAGTATCCTGCTCCACTCCATGCACAACACATTTTAAAATCTGATGATCCGCTACCGGATTCTGACGATTCTGCAGCTTCATTATTGAGAGCTGAGTATCAAAAGTCCTGAACATTCCGTCGCTTAGATAATTTCTTACAGAACTCATATCACCCAGGCTCCAGGAACCTTGAATATCACCATCTATAGTTTTGACCCACTCTAAAAATTTATCCTCAGAGAATGCGGGATCTTTCTGTTTGATACCCTCAAGTCCCGAGGTATCTCCGTGCCCGATATTTTCAAGACTTCGCACGGCTCTTGCGGTGGTATTATCAGGATTCATCCTGTTTTTAACAACACTGGCAATAATAACTACAACCAGTACAGGAACCCCAAC
>JAFGVO010000444.1 GCA_016937935.1 Deltaproteobacteria bacterium
AAAAAGAGCAGAGTGCAGCTGCCGCTTTTTGAGAATTTTTCGGAGGTAAAAAGTATGTTTTTAAAAAATTTAGAAAGAATAGTGGACAAAGCCGAAGAAGAAGCCCTGGCGAGAGGCTGGAAAAAAGGAATGGAGAAAGGGATAGCGGAGGGAATTGAGAAGGGAATGGAGAAAGGGATAGCGGAGGGAATTGAGAAGGGAATTGAGAAGGGAATTGAGAAGGGAATTGAGAAGGGAATTGAGAAGGGGAGATTGCTGGATGCTTTAAATTTTAAAGAGCTTGGGGTTGATATTGCGACAATTAGCAAAGCCACCGGACTTACCATTGAACAAATTGAAAAACTTTAAAATTACCTATGCAAATATATATTGATGCTGATGCCTGTCCTGTTAAGGACGAAGTTTATAGGGTTGCACAAAGATACAATCTTAAGGTTACTCTTGTTGCCAATTCGTGGATTAAGATTCCGGATAATCCGATGATCTCTTTTGAACTTGTAAAAGCGGGAGCAGATGCGGCAGACGATTGGATTGTTGACAAAGTTGAGGCGGATGATGTGGTGATAACTGCTGATATTCCACTTGCCGGACGTTGTCTTGAAAAAAGAGCACGGGTACTTGGAACAACAGGAAAACCGTTTACACATGATAATATAAATGACGCCCTCGCCACAAGAGAACTGCTTGCTGAACTTCGTGAATCAGGGGAGATAACAGGAGGGCCTGCACCTCACGCTAAAAAAGACAAATCCCGTTTTTTGCAAAAGCTCGATGAAATAATCAACGCCCCTGCCGAAGATCTTGACTGGTACTAATCAACACGGTTTTTACTAAAAAATTATATTGCATCTGGAATTAAATTTTTTTCTGGTTCGTTGAGTCTGTATGAGCGCGCCTTAAGGGTTTTTGTGTTTCTGCAAAAGCCATGTTTTGTTTAATTTTCAATGTTTGGAATGTCTGAAATTGTTATTTTTGTTCTCGTTTAATTTTATTTTTCGGGACATCAACAGGAGAGATTTATGACTGTTAAAAGATTAATCGGGATTATTTTTATTTTTATCTGCACGTTTATTGCCTGGATGATTTTAGGGGCCGTTAATTTAAGCAGGACAGGCAGTGCTTATAATGATCTTCGTCAGGATGTTCGCTCCCTTTATGGTGATGCTTTAAAAATCAGTGCCCCCACTTTGCAGAATATTACAATGGAGCCATATACCGTATCCAACAACAATGTTCTTGAAACACATTATTCTGAAAAGAAAAGTGATATTGAGCTCACTACACAAAAAGTTGATGTTCAGCTCCACCTTGATCGGCGCAAGAAGGGCACTCTCTGGTTTCCAACGTTTACAGCTGACTTTAAGGCTACCTATGAATTTGAAATCCCGGAGGAGTTTCGCGACAAGCCTGTTAATCTGTATTCACCCCTTGGAAACAATAACGCCATTTACACTGATATTAATATTAGTGTTAACGGTAAAAAGATGGATGACATTACTCCCTTTTTAAAACAGTCCTCTCTTGTTGTTGATGCTCCGGGTAAAAAACTTGTTATGAAAACATCCTATCATACAACGGGCATGGATGAGATGAGTTATCTTGTAACTCCCAACTACGAATCTGTCAGCCAGATTCAAAAGCTTGATTTAACGATTCATACGGATTTTAAAGATTATGATTTTGTCCCTGAAACCCTCTCTCCAACATATAAAAAGCATACTGCAAAAGGCTATGATTTAGTGTGGAATCTTAAAAATGCAGTTACGGGAAAAGATATTGGTGTAGTAATTCCCAATAAATTAAATCCCGGTGAGATATTATCGAGAGTCACATTCTTTGCCCCGGTGCCCTTGCTCTTCTTCTTTTTTATTGTAATGGTAATTTCGATTTTAAAAAAGATTC
The DNA here is from genome assembly GCA_016937935.1 of Deltaproteobacteria bacterium. Lineage (GTDB taxonomy): Bacteria > Myxococcota_A > Polyangia > JAAYKL01 > JAAYKL01 > JAFGVO01. The sequence goes on from JAFGVO010000444.1 coordinate 1,903, forward strand.
CCATTCACCCCATGCACTATTTCTTTCTGGCAACCGCTTTCTTTGCTTTTCACCTTATTTTTTCATACTACAGCGATATCATGAATATATATCTGGCCTTTATAATTGCCTCTGTTGTTTCAATGCTTTTAACCGCAACATACCTAAGGCTTTTTACTCCAAGGTATTTTGCGCTGGTAATAGCCCCCGCAGCCCAGCTCATTTATCTCATAATTTTTTCATTCTCATTTTTCTTTAAAGGAGTAAGCGGAATAATAGGAGCAACATTTGCAGTACTGACATTGGCCGTAATGATGCAGCTAACAGGAAAACTAAACTGGGAAGAAGTATTCAACTCCAAAAAGAAATAACTCACTTATTTAAACAATAAAAAATTAAAAATATCCTTATAATTACGAATTCGGTTCAGTTTTGATCATCGAAACATTACAGGGTTTTAATGAGATCCATACAGGGTGTGGTTATTGTAAACAGTAGTTAGGTTTACAATGACCAGTTTCGATGTGAATTCGTAATAAGACCTCCTTTTTTTTAATTGCATGTCTATTTTTGCTCGTTATTATGTGGATAATATATTTTGTATTGACCCGAATAATCGGAAGCTGATAATGTTGGTAATAAATTCAAGCAAGAAGTAGTAATTTTGTTTTTTAAAAGGT
>JAFGVO010000445.1 GCA_016937935.1 Deltaproteobacteria bacterium
AGTTTCCAGTTCACACTGTCATAAGATTTAATTGTACAGTCAGTGTGTTGTGTGTGAATTTTTTGTAATATTAAAAACTAAAACAAGTAAAATAGGTGATTAACAATGGGTAAAGGTAGTCCCGTACTGCACAGGGTTAAAAGAGGGTTAGCACTGCCAATTACAGGTGTGCCCCTTTCATCAGATATTAATGAAGCTGAAAAATCAGAGTACACAGCATTAATTGCAGAAGATTATCCGGATATGCGCCCCTCTTTTAAAGTTAAAGAGGGAGATCTTGTCAAACGGGGAGATATTCTGTTTGAAGATCGTAAAAATCCAGGGGTTTTATTTACATCTACGGCCTGTGGAAAAGTAAGCTCCATAAATAAAGGTGAAAAAAGAGCCTTTATAAGTGCTGTTATATCAATTACTGAGGATGATAATAACGCTGAAAAAAATGAACTCTCTTATAAATCTTATGCAGGTAAAGAAATTTCAAATTTAACTTCCACTGATATTAGAGAATTACTTATTGAGTCAGGATTATGGACAGCATTCAGATCAAGACCATATGAAAAGATTCCTGCTGTTGATGCAAAACCTGATGCTCTTTTTGTAACAGTCATTGATTCTAATCCTCTTGCTCCGGAGCCGACTGTTTTAGTTAATGAATATAAAGAACAGTTTGAAGCAGGTTTAAAAGTGCTTTCAATCTTTAAAGAGGATGCGAAGTTTTTTTATTGTAAAGATAATAAAAGTGATCACCATGTCAGTGACTTTGCCGACGCTGAAATACATGAATTTGAAGGCAGACATCCTGCTGGAACAGCCGGTTTTCATATACATTCACTGTATCCCGTAAATAGAGCAAGAGTTGCCTGGCATATTGGTTATCAGGATGTAATTGCTGTTGGGGCACTGTTTTTAACCGGTAAGCAGATGATTTCACGAGTTGTTACTGTTGCCGGTTCTGCAGCAGAAAAACCCGCTTATGTCAAAACAAGACTTGGTGCAGATATATCATCAATAACAGCTGACAGAGCCACTGGTGAAGAGGTAAGAGTTATTTCCGGTTCGGTTTTTAATGGCAGGGATACAGATACTGAATCTACAGGGTTTCTTGGGCGATATCATAATCAGGTTACCCTTTTAAAAGATGATTCAAGCAGACGGTTTTTAGGGTGGCTTGCACCTGGAAGTAATATCTTTTCTGTAACTAATCTGTTTTTATCGTCTCTTTTTCCATCAAAAAAATTTAATTTTACAACTGACAGGTTTGGTGGTCACAGGACTCCGGTACCTTTTACATCTTATCAAAAGGTTTTTGCTTTTGAACTTCTGTCTGTACCAATTTTAAGGGCTCTTCTTTCAGGAGATCTGGAAACCGCAGAGAGTCTTGGTGTTCTGGAACTGGCAGAAGAGGATGTAAGTCTTCTTACATTTGTATGTCCTTCAAAAAATGAGTACGGGCCACTGCTGCGTAATGTTCTAAACCGTTTGGAAAAGGAGGCCTGATTATGAAAATATTACGTAAAATGCTCGATAAACAGGCTCCAATGTTTGAAAAGGGAGGAAAATTTGAAAAAATGTATCCCCTCTATGAAGCCATTGACACTTTTCTGTTTACTCCGGGGCATACCACAAAAAAGGCCTCTTTTGTCAGAGATGGTGCCGATCTTAAAAGGTTGATGTTTACTGTTGTAATAGCAATGGTTCCTGCAATTTTATTTGGAATATACAATACGGGTTATCAGGCCAATCTGGCTATTGCAAACGATTTTTCAAAACTTGGCAACTGGCAGACTTCTGTAGTTTCAGCTATTGGTTTAGGGTTTGATGTTTCTGATATTTTGGCATGTTTTGTTCACGGGCTTATTTATTATCTGCCGATTTTAATCGTCACTTTTGTTGTTGGCGGGTTTTGGGAAGTTCTTTTTGCCGCTGTAAGAAAACATGAAGTTAACGAAGGCTTTTTTGTTACAGGAATGTTAATTCCAATGCTGGTTCCTGCAACTATTCCCCTTTGGCAGGTTGCAATTGCCACATCGTTTGGAATTGTTATTGGTAAAGAGGTTTTTGGGGGAGTTGGTTATAATATTTTCAATCCGGCTCTTACTGCAAGGGCGTTTCTCTTTTTTGCGTATCCTGGAGATATTTCAGGTAATGGACCATGGGTTGCTGTTGACGGTTATTCAAGTGCAACACCACTTGCAAAAGCAGCAGAAAAAGGAATGGATGCACTTACTGCAAATAGCCACTCATGGTTAGATTCTTTTCTTGGTTTTATTCCGGGAAGTCTTGGTGAAACCTCTACCGCAGCAATTTTACTTGGTGCTTTAATTCTTATTATTACAGGTGTCGGTTCATGGCGGATTATGGCTTCGGTGGCAGCAGGTTCTTTCTTAATGTCACTTATTTTTAATTCTACAGATTCAGCCACTAATAATATGATGGCAATGCCTTTTATGTGGCATGCCGTTTTAGGCGGATGGGCTTTTGGTACAGTATTTATGGCGACTGATCCTGTATCATCTCCGGTAACAGAGACCGGGCGAATGGTTTACGGATTTTTAATAGGTGTAATGGTCATACTTGTACGAGTAGTTAATCCTGCCTATCCCGAAGGAATGATGCTTTCGATTTTACTTATGAATATATTTGCACCTTTAATTGATTACTATGTGGTTAAAGCCCACAACAGAAAAAGGATGGCACGCTATGTCAGCTAAAAATAAAACAGGATATACTGTTAGATTTGCTGTTGCAGTCTGTCTTGTATGTTCTGTCTTTGTATGTGTTTCCGCAGTTGCTTTAAGAGGCAGACAGGAAGAAAATAAAAAACTGGACATGCAGGTTAATGTTTTAAAGGCGGCCGGCCTTGTAAAACCTTCTGAAGATATTGATAAACTGGAGATTGGAAAACGTTACTCTTCAATCAGGCCGGTTGTTGTTGATATGAAAACAGGTTTAATTGCAAAGGATGTTAAACCTGCTGATGTCAATATGCGTAAGGATATTTCGGATACCTCTAAAAGTTTTGCTCCATCTGTAAATGATGCCAAAGTGTTAAGAGTTCCAAATTACGGTATCGTTTATGAGCTTATTGAAAATGACAAGCCTTCCATGCTGATACTTCCTGTAAGCGGAAAAGGGCTCTGGAGCACACTTTACGGATTTCTTGCTCTGGATTATGATACTGTAACTATTAAAGGTGTCTCTTTTTATGAACATGGTGAAACTCCCGGGCTTGGAGGGGAGATTTCAAATTCCGGCTGGACAGACCTGTGGAAGGGTAGAAAAATATTTGATGAACAATTTAATCCTGTTTTCAAAGTAAAAAAAGGTGCAGCAGGCTCTGTTGCTGATGACCCATATGAAGTTGACGGACTGTCGGGTGCAACACTAACAGGAAAAGGTGTGACTCATCTTGTTCAATTCTGGACCGGCAAAGAGGGGTACGGTCTCTTTTTAGAAAATTTTAGAAAGGGGGAGATATAATTATGGCATCTAAAACAAAAGATATATTGATTGACCCTCTTTTTGATAATAACCCCATTGCAGCACAGGTTTTAGGAATCTGTTCAGCCCTGGCTGTTACCACCCAGCTTCAGGCATCACTTGTAATGGCAATAGCTCTTACTGTTGTAACCGGAGTTTCGGGATTCAGTGTCAGCATTATCAGAAATTATATCCCCTCAAGTATACGCATTATTGTACAGCTTACAATTATTGCATCACTTGTGATTGTTACCGATCAGATTCTTAAGGCATTTCTGTTTGATATAAGCAAACAGCTCTCTGTTTTTGTGGGACTGATAATTACAAACTGTATTGTTATGGGCAGGGCAGAAGCGTTTGCCATGCAGAACTCCCCATGGCGAAGTTTTGTGGACGGAATAGGCAACGGCTTTGGTTACAGCTTCTTTTTAATAGCAACTGGTTTTGCACGTGAACTTCTAGGTTCGGGTAAAATTTTCGGTATTCAGGTATTATCTCTTGTTAAAAACGGTGGCTGGTATGAGCCAAATGGGCTGATGGTTTTAGCCCCCGGAGCTTTTTTTGTAATTGCTCTTATTATTTGGGCATTGCGAACATGGAAGCCTCAATTGAAGGAGGAAAACTGATATGCTTGAACATTTTATAAGTCTTGCTGTAAAGGCAATATTTGTTGAGAATATGGCACTGGCTTTCTTTTTGGGTATGTGTTCATTCCTTGCTGTCTCAAGAAAAGTTGATACATCTATAGGGCTTGGAATAGCTGTAACTTTTGTTCTTGCCGTAACAATGCCTTTAAATACTATTATATATCGCGCATTTTTAACTCCCGGAGCAATGGCCTGGATAAATCCCTCTCTGGCTGATGTGGATCTCTCCTTTTTAAGTTTTTTAACATTTATCGGAACCATTGCTGCTGTCGTACAAGTGGTTGAGATGGCTTTAGACAAGTATGCTCCTGCACTTTACAGCGCCCTTGGGGTCTTTTTACCTCTTATTGCAGTTAACTGTGCAATTCTTGGGGCATCCCTTTTTATGGTTGAGCGCAGTTACACTACAGCAGAAAGTCTTGTGTTTGGATTTGGTTCCGGTATTGGCTGGCTTCTTGCTATTGCAGGTCTTGCCGCCATAAGAGAGCGTCTTAGATTTAATAATATTCCATCAGGATTAAGAGGCCTTGGAATTACTTTTATTACAGCCGGTTTAATGGCAATTGCATTTATGGCCTTTGCAGGAATTCAGCTTTAATAGGGAGTTATAAAATATGACTTTGACAATTATTTTAGGGGTTGCAATGTTTGTGGCTGTAATCCTTTTACTGGTTATAGTGCTGCTTGTTGCTAAAAAGTATCTGGTGGCTCACGGTAAAGTTAAATTATTAATTAACAGTGACGATTCTTTAACTAAAGAAGTTGCGGCCGGTACAACACTTTTAAACACTCTTGCAGGGGAGAATATATTTATACCTTCAGCTTGTGGAGGAAAGGGAACCTGCGGTGTATGTAGAATCAAAGTTTTGGATGGAGGAGGAGCTCTGCTTCCAACAGAGACAGGCCATATTAACCGAAAAGAGGCAAAGGAAGGCGTGCGTCTTGCCTGTCAGGTTAAAGTAAAACAGGATATTACCTTAGGGATTCCCGACGAAATTTTTAATGTTCGAAAATGGGAATGTACCGTTAAATCCAATCACAATGTGGCAACTTTTATTAAAGAGTTTGTATTGCAGCTGCCTGCGGGTGAAGCAGTTCCATTCAGAGCGGGCGGATACATTCAGATTGAGGCGCCACCTCATGTTGCGGCTTATAAAGATTTTGAAATTGAAGAGGAGTATCGTGGTGACTGGGACCAGTTTAATATGTGGAGGTTTGTTTCAAATGTAAAAGAGGAGACTGTAAGGGCATATTCTATGGCAAATTATCCCGAAGAGGAAGGTATTATCATGTTGAATGTGAGGATTGCATCACCACCTCCTAAAACTCCTGATGTTCCTCCAGGTATTATGTCTTCATATATTTTTAGCTTAAAGCCCGGAGATAAAGTTACAATTTCCGGTCCGTACGGAGAGTTCTTTGCAAAAGATACAGATAAAGAGATGTGTTTTATCGGTGGCGGTGCGGGAATGGCCCCCATGCGCTCTCATATTTTTGATCAGCTGAAAAG
>JAFGVO010000044.1 GCA_016937935.1 Deltaproteobacteria bacterium
ATTGACCAAACCATTTGAGCAGTGCAGAATTTAGGTGTCATGTTAAAAAATTCAAACATATTGATTTCTGGTGGAGCCGGTTTTATTGGTTCCAGATTTGTAAAACGGATTATCGAGCATAACAAAATTACTGTTTTTGACAATCTTCACAGGGATGCCCTTACCAAAACGGATCTTTTCAATCATCCCAACCTGACCTTTGTTCAAGGTGATGTAAGAGATTTAAATGGAGTAAAAGAGGTAATGAAGAATAAAACTCACGTTCTTCATTTAGCTGCGATTGCAGGTGTTGATACTGTGATGAATAACCCTCTCTTAACAATGGAAGTTATAATGAAAGGCACATTTAATATGCTTGAAGCGGCAGTTGACCAAAAAGGCATAGAGCGTTTTGTTGATATTTCCACTTCAGAGGTTTTTGGCTCCTACGCATTCAGGGTCAATGAGCAGGATATTACAAGTCTTGGAGCTGTGGGACAGGCGAGATGGACATATGCTGTTTCAAAACTGGCCACAGAGCATCTGGCCCATGTTATGTATTATCAGAAAAAACTGCCAACAGTATCCATAAGACCTTTCAATATTTTTGGACCTGGGCAGGTTGGAGAAGGAGCAATTCACCATTTTATTGTCCAGGCCCTCCATGATAAAGATGTAACTGTTCATAACGAAGGGGATCAGATAAGAGCCTGGTGTTATATTGAAGATTTCATGAACGGACTTGAACTCTGTCTTGAACATGAAAATGCACCGGGAAAAACCTTTAATATTGGCAATCCCAGAACCGCAATCACAGTTTATAATCTGGCGGCTTTAATACTCAAACTTACAAACTCTAAAGGGAAACTGCTTCATGTGGACTGGCCCCATACAGATGTTGAATTAAGAATTCCTGATATTACAAATGCAAAAAATACACTTGGTTACAAACCACTTGTGGATTTGGAAGAGGGTCTGTTAAAAACTATCGAATGGTATAAAAATAATTAAAGGTGACTTAAAATTTCTGTGAAAATTAAAAAACTTGTAGAGCAGCTTAAAAGCGAACAAAAATCCATAAGAGAGAGTGCAATTGCCTCTTTACTGACAAAGTCCGCTGATGAAGTTATGCCGCATATTGGAGAACTTCTTGCTGAAGATGATAATTCGGTAACTCAAAGTGCAGCTCTCGATATTGCCAGAAGTTTTGATGGAACTTTATCTATTGCCCCTCTTAACAGAGATAACTGGTTTGAGAATCTTGCAAATGGATCAGATAATTTTGAAGAAGTTGTAAGAATCCTTGGACCCAGATTTTTAGCGTATTCAATTATTCTAGGTGTTCAGATTACGAAACTCATTCAGGGGAACAGAGGAACATCAGGAACAGTTGTCCATTTTGTTTTTGGAGATCTTAAAGATGAACAGGTACTGCCCCTTGGATCATTCAGGACTCAGGTAACTGCAGCACTGCTTGGGGCACTTGATGAAGATTTAAACACTGTCACTTTTCCACTTTCAATAGAAAATATTGAGCAGGCAATTTCAAGTGTAGTATTACTTGTTGCCCCGCTTTTAGGAATTTCTTTAAAACGGGTGGTGGCATTTAAAAAAAATGACAAAGTTGAGCTTTTAACAGGCGTCGTAGATAGTGAAGGATATAAATTCTTTTATATAAATACTCTTAAAGCCTATATCAGAAAAGCTTTGAATGAAGACATTGCAATGGCAAGACAGAGATTTCAACTTGATTTGGCTGTTATTGCAAAGGCCCAAAGGGCATATGATAAAAGAGATTTTGATGAAGTGATATTGCTTCTTGAAACCTGGCCAGGTCTTCTCACAACAATGTTAAAGACTCCTGAGTTTTCAAATCTTTCAGATTCACAGATTCAAAAAATAGCCATTGGACTAAATATTCTGGGACACAGCTTTGCTGAAAAAAATGATCTCAGATGGGCAGAAGAACTATACAGACTTGGAATTCAGTATTCAAAAGATTCAAGTCATTGTGCAGAACTCTATCTTGCCATGGGAAAACTTTTAAATAAAAGCAGCCGTAATGGTGAAGCTATAGGTCATCTTAAAAGAGCCTATAATTTACTTGAAAATAATGATGTTGTTCTTCCTGAACTTGGGCATGCACTTCTAGAGACAAATAAAAATATCTGTGCACGGCTTGTTTTAAAAAAAGCCTACGATTGTTCAGGCAAAATTACCAGTGAACTTCAGGCGGATTATGATGCGTCACAACAGATTATAGAAAAGGCATCACTTTTATGGCCAAAGTAGCTTTGTAACATTTTAAATGCTACAATTAACAGTATGAGTTCATACAAACAGTGTCTACTCATATTAACGAAGTGAAAGGGAACCTATGAAGAAAAATTTTGTACTCGACACCAACGTTCTATTAAGTGACCCCAATGCTTTATACTCATTCAAAGAACACAACGTGATTATTCCCATTGTTGTACTTGAGGAGATAGACACATTTAAAAAAACAATGTCTGAACTTGGTAAAAACGCAAGACAGATTTCACGAATACTAGATCAGGAAAGAATGAACGGCAGTCTTGTTGAAGGTGTTGCACTTCAAAATGATTCAGGAGGAATGATAAGAGTCTCCTTTGCAAAATCACTTCTTCCTCAGGAGTTTGCGCTTTCGGGAAACACCGCAGACAGCCAGATTCTGGCCACTGCCATGCAGGTTAAAATTGATGAACCTGATGTACCCTGTATTTTTGTTACAAGAGATATCAATCTTAGAATAAGAGGTGCGGCTCTTGGTCTTGAAGTTGAAGATTATAATGCTGATAAAGTAAAAATGGATGAACTTTACAGTGGAAGATTTGAAGCCTCTGTGAGCGGCAGTACAATGGAGAAACTTTTCTCTCAGGGAGAAGCCCTAATAAGTGATAACGGAAATGAGGAGGATTTAAAAGAACTTCTGCCAAACTCATTTGCTGTTCTTTCAGGAGCTGAAACCGGCGGTTCTGCAATTGTAAGAATTGAACAGGATGGAAATACAATGCGTGTTCTAAAGGGAAATGGTCCAGTTGTATGGGGTATTCGACCTCGCAACAAAGAACAGCATTTTGCATTTGAACTTCTTTTAGATGATAAAGTAAAACTTGTTACTCTGGTTGGTCAGGCGGGTACCGGCAAGACTCTTCTTGCTCTTGCGGCAGGACTTCAGAAGACAGCAGAAGATCAGCTCTATCAAAGAATGCTTGTATCACGTCCTGTTTTTCCACTTGGTAAGGATATTGGATTTTTACCTGGAGACATTGACGATAAATTAAGACCATGGATGCAGCCTGTTCATGACAACCTTGAACTGCTCCTTGGAATCTCATCTAAAGATAAACGCACCGGCGGCAGATCCAGCAACGAACTTTTTGATATGGACATGGTTCACATAGAGCCACTTACTTATATTAGAGGACGCTCAATTCCCAATCAGTATATTTTGGTTGACGAGGCTCAAAATCTAACACCCCACGAGGTTAAAACAATTATTACAAGAGCCGGTGAGAATACTAAAATTGTTCTTACAGGTGACCCCTACCAGATTGATAATCCTTATGTGGATACTACCAATAACGGTCTTGTTTATGTGGTCAAGCGTTTTAAAGACGACCCTATTGCAGGTCATGTAACCCTTCAGAAGGGTGAACGCTCAGAACTTGCCGAAAGGGCCGCTGCTCTTCTATGAGCCGATCGTCCATCCTCTTTACTGTAATCATTTCCCTGTTCAGCTGTTCTCAGGGGGTGGCACCACTGTCAAGTGCAGACGAACTGGGAAAAGAGGTTGCCCCCTCTTATGATCAAAATCTACAAACAGAGAGTGATGATAACTCACAAAAAGATTCCGAAGAAATTTTAAACAGCGCAGAGCAGATTGATCCCGATGCATTGAGCAGTCTCATCTCAAGAATTAACAGTCAGAGTGAGACATCTGCTCAATCAGATGAGAACATTCAGATTGAAAACAGAATAGATGATAATAAAACGTATCCAACAGCCATTGAACTATGGAATCTTACTAATGCCGAATGCGGAAAACTTTTAAAAGATAACAACATTAAAACTAAAAAACCTGATATCGAAACCCCATTTATAAAGATGCCCCTGTTGCTCACATCCCCTGTAAACGGCGTTGAATTCAGAGCAAAATGGCCAAACAAGGTAAACAGCATAATGGACTGCAGACTAATAGCCGCTCTGATACCTGTTGCTGATTATGTTTCAACTAAAGATGTTGAAAAAGTCGAGTTCTATTCAACCTGGCGTCCAATTGCAGTTCCTCCTGAAAATTGTAAAAAGAATAATCCTCCAAAAAGATGTATAAGTATTCTAAAAGCCTACGAAAATGCATTAAATGGAAAATTCTCAAGTCAACATCAGATCGGCCTGGCAATGGATATCCGCTATTTTACAAAAAAAGATCAGACAGTAACAGACGTTCTGGAAGACTATGAAAAAAACTTTCACAACCCTCCATGCGAGGATAATCCACAGACAGAAAAAGGAATCTTTTTAAAAGAGTTCGCCTGCCACCTGAACAAAAACAAACTGTTCAACGTGGTACTGACCCCCAACGCAAACGAACCCCATAAAAATCACTTCCACATAGACATAACCCCAAAAGCAACCTGGTACATAATCAGATAATTTATGATGTTCAGCTATTGAAAAATTGTTCTTAATTTGAGGTTTTAGACTATTCTGTGAGGGCTTCGTTTATTTTTGGTGCTGCTATTCTTAACAGATAGCGGGCTTTGCCCAGGTTGCCGTTATTTCTTATTGCTATTGCTAAAAAGTATTCGTCACTTATTATTCTTAAAACAATTGACATTGCATCGGTCTGAACCGACATCTCTGTTGCCAATCCGGTTTCCAGTGCTTCAGCGGCCTTTTTTACCTCTTTTAGTAAAACCGAAAACTCCATACCTATGGTTTCAATATCTTCTTCGCTGTTTGCAACCTGAAATGTATCAACAGGTATTCCGTCAAATCCCATGAGGATTGCTGCAACTGCACCTTTTACTCCGGTAACTGCATCTTCTAAAATAGTTCCAAACATATTGCCTCCATAAAATACTGGTCCCTAAAAAGTTTAGTTCCTGATTATGGTTTGAGTCAAGTGGAGATAACTCTTTTTATTTAAATAATAATCAACCCCGTCTTTTTACTACAAAAGCCGGCATTCTCTCCTGAGTTTCAAATTCATTTTTATATACCCATGCATCTTTTTTTGATGTGAATGGTCCAACTCTGACCCTGAACCATTCACCCTCATCAGGCATATTAACTCTTACAAGAAATGATTTATGACCTGCTTTTTTAAGACGCTGAACCATTAAACTGGCTTCTCTTTTATCCTGAAATGAACCAACCTGAAGTGTGAAAATATCTGCTTCGTCATCTCTGATTTTTTCAGGAACAACACCTTCGTTCATTTTGGGCTCTTCCATCTGAACATTTTCAAGCTCTGCTTCTTCAGTCTTGTTGTTTTGTTGTACACCAACTCTTCTAATTGAAGCGGGCATAGGAATATTTGCATCTTCAACAGCGAGACGTTTATAAAAAGTTGTTTCATCAACTTCTTCAGGAGGTGCCGGCTCTTTTGACTCTTCATTTAATCTGGATAAAATATCAGTCTCCTGGCAGACACTCTTATCAGAACTTCTGTTATTCCCCACAAGGACACCCAGCGCAAAAATCAGTCCTGTCACAACTATTGTTCCTGTTAGAATTGGAAACACAAATCTTGTGTTAATTTCGATTGTCTCTTTTTTTTTGTACTGACTTAAATCCTGCATAGCTTTTTCTCCTTGCCTACATGTGGTATAATGTATGCTATAACATTCCAAAGATCAAATTTTTAACTAAAAAAATTTAAAATCTCTTTATTTGGATTATATGGAACCCTGTTTGTCTGGTATTGTAATTTGGTTTTTGACTGCAACGGAGACTTTTTTTGGACAGTACGCTTATAATTTCAACCCTTTTATCCTTTATTTTAAGTTTTATTTTTGCAATGGGAGGTATTGGCAGTGCAATTGCTCTTGTTCCTGCATTACACTCTTTTGTTAACCTTCCTCTCAATATGGTTAAGGCAATTGCTCTTTTAACAAATACTTTAAGTATGTCCGGAGCAAGTATCAGCAATCTTAAAAGCGGCCGTCTTCATTGGAGGGATGGGATTGTTCTTATAATTTTTTCATCACTTTTTGCTCCTGCGGGGGCATATGCAAGCCATTTTTTAAATCAAAAGGTACTTGTAATTATCTACATTATATTTTTGCTTCTTTCTGTTTATATGATGCTGTTTAAAAGAACAAACGCAGCTAATAGCCAGCAAACCCATGTTTTACCCTCCTTATATCTTGCTGCTGTAGGAACTTTTGCAGGAATTCTTGCGGGACTTTTAGGTATTGGAGGAGGTTCAATAATTTCACCTCTGCTTATCTTAAAAGGGTATGACCCTAAAAAAACTGTTGTCCTCACAGCATCAGTAATTCCTTTTTCCGCATTTACAGGGTTTCTTGCCTATGCGGGAATGGGTCATGCAAACACTAAATATCTAATTTTCTGTGCCGGAGCAGGTCTATTGGGTGGAACCCTCGGAACTATTGTGATGCATAAATGGATAAACAGTAAAAATATTAAAAAACTTCTCTCATTTATACTGTTGTTAATGGCGGTAAAAATGATATTTCAACTTGTAAAATATTGCTAAAAAATATTTGGAAGGATTGAAAATATGGACACCAGTAATGTTTATGAATTTTTGAAAAATAAGGTTCCTCTTTTTAAGGATTTCGGTTCAGAAGAGATTAAAGAACTTATTGATAAATCCCATGTAACAACAGCAATTACAAATGAAGCCATTTTGGAATTCGGGCAAAAAGGAGAATTTTTAGGTGTAATAATTGAAGGAAGTGCCGTCGTTTCTATTATTGATGACAATGGAGTTGAGCAGGAACTTGCATCACTTTCAAAAGGAGATATTTTTGGAGAAATTGCACTTATGTCCGGGGATCTTGTCATGGCTAATCTTGTTACAAGATCAAAATTTATATTTTTAAAAATACCTTCAGATATTTTTACAACCCTTGTTCTTTCTAAACCTTCAGCTATGACCTGTCTCATCAAGATTCTCACTAAAAGATCAAAAGAGCTGGCGTTTAAAGAACAACACCGAAATCTCTCTTTTCAGGCAGAGATTAAAAGCAGCGATCCTCACGGTTTAATGCTTTCAAGCAGTAAGCCTGAATTGATGCTGATAATAAATTGCGGTTCCTCATCATTAAAATATGCCCTGTACGACACAGAGTCAACGGGCTGCAAAGTTTCGGGTGTTGTTGAAAGAATTGGATTAAAGGATCCGGTTCACAAATCAACCAGTAAAAACGTTAACATTAAATGCACTACCCACACCGAAGCTTTTGAATTGGTCTCTGCTTTTTTAATTGATAATAACTATATTAAGTCCACTTCTGAAATTACATCAATGGGACACAGAGTTGTTCACGGGGGAAATCTATTTGCAGCCCCTGTTATTATTGACAAAAATGTAATTGAAAAACTGGAAAAAATTATTCCGCTGGCCCCTCTTCATAACCCGGCAAATATTGAAGGTATTAAACTTGCTTTTAAAAAATTTGAAAATGCAACACAGGTCGCAGTTTTTGACACTGGATTCCATCATACTCTTCCTGCCTATGCCTATCTCTACGGACTACCTTACAAGTATTTTGAAGAACTTGGGGTAAGAAAATACGGATTTCATGGAATCTCTCACAGTTATGTTTCCCTAAAAACCGCATGGTTTTTAAACAGACCCTACACATCCATGGAGATGATTACCTGCCATCTTGGAAACGGAAGCTCGGTCTGTGCTGTTGATCACGGTCGCTCCATTGATACGAGCATGGGTATGACTCCGACCTCAGGTCTCATAATGGGTACAAGAACCGGAGATGTTGACCCCGGAGCTCTTTGCTATATTGCTAAAAAAGATGGTCTAAATCCTGATGAAATGGATACATTAATAAATAAAAAGAGTGGCCTTCTTGGAATGTCCGAAAATTCAGGCGATATGCGGGAACTTACTTCTGCAGCCAATGGAGGAGATTATAAATCACTCCTTGCAATCAAAACACTCTGTTACAATCTTAGAAAATATATTGGATCATATGCTGCGGCAATGCAGGGACTTGATGCTGTTGTTTTTACAGGTGGTATTGGCGAAAACAGCGCACTTATTCGCTCTCTCGCATGTCAGGGTCTGGAATTTATGGGAATAATTCTGGACGATGAACAAAACAGAGCTGCAGATTCCCTTAATGAACCGGTAATAATTTCTGCACAAGAATCAAGAATTCAGGTTCTAATGGTTCCAACTGATGAAGAGCTGATGATTGCCAGAGAGACTCTAAACGTAAAAAATATTCATAACGAAACAAATAGTAACAATATTAAAAATGAAATTCCCGTGGAGGTCTCTGCCCACCATATACATCTGACAGAAGAGCATATTAGAATACTTTTTGGAGAAGGTCACAAACTTACTCCGGTTTCAAACCTTTCACAGCCTGGACAATATGCTTCAAAAGAGAGAGTAACCCTCACCGGTCCCAAGGGCAGCGTTGATAACGTGAGAGTTTTAGGACCCGCCAGATCTAAAACACAGGTTGAAATATCCATGACCGAGCAGTTTAAACTTGGGGTACATCCACCAATTAGAGAATCCGGAGATATTGAAGACACCCCTGGAATTCGCCTTACCGGGCCCAATGGAAGTGTGGATATTAAAAAAGGTGTTATTTGCGCCATGAGACATATTCACATGACTCCAAGAGATGCAATTTTAATGGGAGTAAGAGATCGTTACATTGTAAGTGTAAAAATTGGCGGAGAGAGAGAACTCACCTTCGGAGATGTAATTGTTAGAGTGAGTCCGGATTTTTCTCTTGCAATGCACATTGATACTGATGAAGCCAATGCAGCAGATATAAAATCAAATTCTGTTGCAATCATTGAAAGTATCCAGTCAAAAAAATAAGCCTTACAATATCTGCAACCAATCTATTGAATCAGTATAAAAAATATTTTGAACCATAATGGGGGTATGAACCATATACTCCAGTGCCCGGACGTCAGATACTGGTTCCACTCTCATATGAAAATTTTTAAATAGATAAAAATTATAAAAATTGATTGAGTTGTACATATGTTCAGCAAAATTTGCTAACTATACGAATAGTTTAACATTTTTTTTGGTTTTTAATGAAAAAATACGTAACCGTTCAGCCTGTCACCACTTGAGAGTATGAGTCTCGTCTGATACCTCCTGGTTCGGAGGTGAAAAATGAAACAGAGAAC